>JAOAEQ010000034.1 GCA_026416715.1 bacterium | reverse complement strand
TGCCACAATGTGCTGCAAGGATTTTCTCTGTAATCGTCATTCCCATATTGTTAAAGTAAGATTACACAGATTAGAAAAAAGATTACATAGATTCTTGTGAGCATATTGTAATCTATGTAATCAGTTTTAACAATCGGTGTAATCCATCTATTTTATAATTCGCGTTGGATTTTTTTCTTTTTCCCTTGTTTCTTGGTTAGATACAATACTTTGTTGATGGCATTAAGATACGCTTTTGCGGAAGCGATTATAATATCTTCGCTCGACCCGCGACCGCTGATGGTCATTCCTTTTGCGCGCAACGTTACAGATACTTCTCCGAGTGCATCCGTTCCGCCGGTAATTGATTTTATTCCGTACTTGAGTAATTCTGGTTTCAGCTTCGTAATTTTATCGATAGCGATATAAGCGGCATCCACCGGTCCGTCTCCTTTAGCTTCAACCGTAATCGGTTTGCCAGATTTAAGCAGACGAACTTTTGCGGTCGGCGTTATTTCCGTTCCACTGGTAACATGTAAATAGTCGAATACATAGGTTTCCGGAAATACTGCCATTTCATCTTCTACAATCGCTATTAAATCTTCATCAAAAATAGTTTTCTTTTTGTCCGCTAACACCTTGAATCGTTCGAATGCTTTTTGGATTTGCTCTTCCGATAAATCCGCATATCCTAATTCAGCTAACCGTGCTTTGAACGCATGCCGACCGGAATGTTTTCCCATAACCATCGATGTACCCTTCCAGCCAACTGATTCCGGTGTCATAATCTCATAGGTTAACCGCTCTTTCAATACGCCATCTTGATGAATCCCAGCTTCATGAGCAAACGCATTACTGCCGACAATCGCTTTGTTCGGTTGTACCGGAATTCCGGTTAAGGTACTAACCAATCGGCTAGTTCGATAAATCTCTTCGGTTTTAATGCCGGTTGTAACCTTGAAGAAATCCTGCCTGGTTTTTAAGTTCATAACGATTTCTTCTAATGACGCATTCCCAGCCCGTTCGCCAATTCCGTTAATCGTGCATTCAACCTGTCGTGCACCATTGAGAATCGCCGCTAACGAATTCGCTACCGCTAACCCTAAATCGTTATGACAATGAACGCTCAGGATCGCATTTTTAATATTCGGTACATTTTCCATGATGTATTTAATGAGTTGGCCGAATTCGAAGGGATTACTATATCCAACCGTATCCGGAATATTAACGGTAGTCGCACCAGCATCAATCACTGCTTCAACAACATCACACATATAATCTTTATCAGTTCTAGCCGCATCTTCGCAGGAAAACTCGACATCCTCAGTATATCCTTTTGCGCGTTTAACCGCTTTTACCGCAATATCAATGACCTCTTCTTTACTCTTGCGCAATTTCTTTTCAATATGGATATCGCTGGTGGCAATAAAGGTATGGATACGAGGTTTTTTTGCCGGTTTCACTGCTTCCCAACAGCGGTCAATATCCGCAGGATGTGCGCGCGCTAATCCCGCAATCGTTGGACCTTGAACTGATTTCGCAATTAAATGTACTGCTTCAAAATCTCCCGGACTAGATATTGGAAATCCTGCTTCAATGACATCGACACCCAATTTCGCTAACTGCCGGGCGATTTGCAGTTTTTCTTTCGTATTCAAACTTGCGCCCGGCGATTGTTCGCCATCACGTAACGTGGTATCGAAAATAATAATTCGGGTTGAATTATCGTGGTTCATATCATTATCCTCATTTCTGAGTAAGATTTATACGGATTCATTCCGTATCTGATGTTATTTGTTTGTACTCAAATAGAAATTGAAATAGAAAAAGGGTTGTCATCACTAGGTCGGTCTAACCGACCTAGAAGGAGTAGTAGCCCAACTAACCTTGATAACATGAATCCACTGATTAAAACTATTACTAAAATATCCATATTGGCTACTCCTTTCATAACTATTTTGAATAATTTGTTTATATTCGCAGTATTCGTTATAACAAAATATAATATAATAAAAAATCCCTGACTGAATTCATTGATTCAGTCAGGGACGAAGTTTGCAGTTATATACCCACAATACCCCGTGGTACCACCCTGCTTCCCCTGTTTTCAAAAGAATCCTACCTTTTGTTCACAGGGCTCAATTTATGCAAGATAACGGTTGCAACCGGCATGAACTACTCACTGAAAAACTGAAAAACGGAAAACTTAACAGTTATATACAAGTAGATTGTTCGTTGTACCGTTCTTTCGTTTTTAAGTTTTCACCCATGCAGCTCCAAGGCGAGTTCGTTCGGTTCTGGTATCGGGCTTCCACCACAACACCCGACTCTCTCTACGCAGAGTGCCGAACTACTACTCCTCTTCATCGCTTTTAACTTTTATAATTAGTATACCACTGAATTGAACAAAAATCAAGTTAAATTCAATTTCCTGGTTTTCTATAATGACGCGTCACCTTCTGGGCGACCGCCAATGTTCGCTGAGCTAATTCCGATATTCGGTTATCTTCCATTCCGCGAACATAACTAATAATCCGGTCATTAAACCGCTGATACCATTTTTTCGGAATCTGGTTTGCACCAAGGATAATTCCGAGAATCGACCCGGCGGTGGCACCGGTGCAATCGGTATCATATCCTGCCATAACAGTATAAGCGAGCGTTTTCGTAAAGTCAAGCTTACCGTGAAGGAGCCCTAAAATGGTGAAACACGCGTTCTGGATTGTATCTGCCATATGTAGGTAACCATATCGGTCATCAATTTTCTGACGGGTTACCTCCCAATTATTCCCAGAATCTCGATACCATTGAACCGTTAATCGAATCGCTTCCGCTAACCTACAGTTAGCAGGAATTTCGGATAACCCAATTTCAATTAAGGTATCAATATCAGATTCAACAAATGCAGCGGAAATAGTCGCACTGAAAAACATTGCGCCATAAACACCATTTTTAATATGAGACACGGAAGCATCGCGATAAGCGAATTCCGCAGCAAGTTCCGGTAGTCCCGGGGTTGTATATCCCCAGATGTCCGACCGAATATCCGCACCAATCCATTCTGCAAACGGATTATCAACCCTGGCAGATTTCGGCGGCATAATGCCGCGACGTAAATTAGTTAAGGCAACTTCTTCCGCGGTGCAAGCGATAGGTAATCGGTCAAGCCATTCTTTACCAACATCTTTGTTGGTGAACTTGAAACCGTATTTTTCGATAATTACTAAATTTAGTATGGTATATGCTAAATCATCATCTGCACCAAGATATTCAATCTGGTCGCGAATAAACTTATTCATCGGAGTTGTTCCATAATGCAATTGCTGATATTGCTGAAACGGTATATTGATAAAAAAATCATCCAGCGGATAGGACTGACCAATAAACTCGCAGAATTTCGCAATTTGAGCTTTATCGAATCCTTCAACTGGGATTCCCAGCACGCAACCCGCCCCACGCCCGAGCCAGCCGCCAAAAATTTTGTTCAATAATTCTTCCTGGGATAAAGTCATTGGTAATATACGTGGACCTTTAGGTCGAGTTACCCGAATTTGATGCAACGACATCGGTTCGATATACGCGGTGGTAATCCCTTCTTTCAGCCGTTTCGTTCTTTTGATTAATTTATCGAAATCGCGCATAGCTTCTTGTTCAATATAGCTTAAATCCGCACCAAGTTCTTTTTTATATCGATACCAATTCTCAAACTGATGTAATCTATCTTTAATTTCATTTAATTTAAATAACTCAATTTTCATGGGTCACCCCTTTTCCCTGCTATTGAAAATCATCGGTAGATAGTATACTTGTCAATCCGAAATAATTCAAATTATAATAAAACACAAAATAATACTTGCAATGCGTATCGGATAACGACTATACTTATGCAGATGAATCAAAATTCTATCTTTATTTTTAAGGACTAATCTAAATGGAACTGAAAGAACAAATTATTGAATTAGCGCGCCAGGCGAAATCCGCTGCGCGAACAATCGCTACGGTATCGAGTAGCATTAAAAATCTCGTTCTATCGGAAATTGCTGACGCAATAGAAATTCAGCAAGAAAAAATTATCACTGAAAATGAAAAAGATATTGCAACCGGAAAAACGGCTGGGGTATCAAAATCGTTTCTCGACCGATTAACATTAACTCCTGCTCGGATAAAACTAATGGCAGATGGATTACGCGAAATTGTTAAACTTCCAGACCCGGTAGGAGAAATAACCCGAATGTGGCGCAGGCCGAACGGTTTACTTGTTGGGAAAATGCGAGTTCCGCTAGGCGTTATTGGAATAATCTATGAATCGCGACCGAATGTTACCGTCGATGCTGCCGGATTATGTTTGAAATCCGGTAATGCGGTGATCCTTCGAGGTGGCAGTGAATCTATTCATTCAAATAAAATATTAGTCGAAGTTATGCAAGACGTATGCAGGAAATATAATGTTCCGCCAGCTGTTATTTCGTTTGTTTCAACTCCTGACCGGCAGGCAATCAATGAACTCCTGAAACTGAACCAGTATCTTGATGTTATTATTCCGCGGGGAGGCGAATCGTTAATTCGCACCGTAGTTGAGCAAGCAACAATGCCGGTCATTAAACATTATAAAGGAGTTTGTGCGGTGTATGTTGACGCCGAAGCGGATTTAACTATAGCTGAAGAGGTAACTTTTAATGCGAAAGTTCAGCGTCCTGCGGTGTGTAACGCTATCGAGAATCTTTTAGTGCATAAAGATATTGCGACAGTGTTTCTACCACGGATGCTAGACCGATTGAGTGCGGCTGGCGTAGAAATTCGCGGATGCCCGGAAGTAGTCAAGTTATACCCAAAAGCAATTCTAGCCACGGCAGAAGATTGGTCAACCGAATATAACGATTTAATTCTATCAGTCAAAATTGTGGATGATATTGATAGTGCCATCGCATTCATTACCCAATACGGATCGATGCATTCTGATGCCATAATCACCCAGAATTATCGCCAAGCATGGAAGTTTATCCGAGAAGTAGATTCCTCAGCGGTATTTGTTAATGCTTCAACTCGGTTTAATGACGGCTACGAATTCGGGCTTGGCGCTGAAATTGGGATTAGCACCGATAAACTCCACGCACGAGGCCCGATGGGACTCGAAGAATTAACCTGTCAAAAATATATTGTTTTCGGGGAAGGACAAATCAGAACGTAAAAAGAAAACCCGAATCCAAATAATCAATTGATGTTTAGTTAATTACCGCATTTATTTGGATTTTAGATTTTCTATTGGGATTTCGCATGGCAATACGACTAGGTATATTCGGCGGTACATTTAATCCGATTCATATTGGTCATCTGATTATCGCGCAAGAAAGTCTCAGTCAGTTTGCGTTGGATAAAATTATTTTTATCCCGGCAGCGATACCACCGCATAAAAACCTGAAAGGAATCGCATCAGCAGAACATCGGTTGCAGATGACGAAATTAGCAATTTCTGGCAATCCGCAGTTTGTGGTTTCTGACCTAGAATTGAAACGACGTGATACATCATATACAATAGATACTATAAGATTATTGCAGAAAAAGTATGGAAACACGGCCGTATTGTATTTTATTATCGGAATGGATGCTTTAACGGAAATATATACCTGGAAGAAAGCGGAGGAATTATTAGAGTTATGCCGATTTATAGTCGCGCCCCGCACTGGGTTTACCTTTAGTTCACTTGATGCAACCATTCGCCGGAAAATAAAAATATTGCGGCTCGAGCCAATAAATATTTCTGCGAGTGAAATCCGAAAACGAATCAAGAATGGGAAGCCAATTCGGTATTTTTTACCAGAAAAAGTATATCAATACTTGCGGGATTCGTCGGTTTATGGTAAAAATGTAGGTTGAATCAACACACAAAACGCAAAATTACTTATTCAATTCGTTGATTTCGCTTATGGCATTAACCCACCGACAACGACTCGGCGAAATGTTAGTTGCTGAAGGAGTTATTACCGAGGAACAGTTACAACAGGCGTTAGCGCAGCAGAAGAAAATGGGGAAAAGGCTTGGTGATGTGCTAATTAGTCTTGGATTTGCTTCCGAAGAGACGATTGCTGCAGCACTCGGTCGTCAGCTTGGCATTCCGTATATCACGCTGTCTCATTATGAAATTGACCCGCAGATAATTAAAACTATTCCAGAAGATATTGTTCGTAGATATAAGATCATTCCGGTAGATAAAACCGGGAATCAGCTGACTGTAGCGTTAGCTGACCCAGCAAATATTTATATTCTCGATGAATTAAAAGTCTTAACTGGCAACGAAATTATTCCATTAATCAGTTACGAATCCGAAATCAACCGCGCAATTGAACAATATTATCGGAAACAAGATGTTATCCAGGAAACCCTGAAAGATATTGAAGAAATCAAAACCGATATTGAACTCGTTGCGGATGAAAAAGAGCTGGATTTAGCGCAAATTAAAGATATGGCTGAAGATGCGCCTGTAGTTAAATTAGTGAACGTGATTATTCAGGAAGCTATTAAAGAACGCGCAAGTGATATCCATATTGAACCGTATGAAGATTCGTTACGGGTTCGATATCGAATTGATGGTGTGCTTCACGAAGTTGCTCCACCACCCAAACGACTCCATGCGGCAATAACCTCGCGGATTAAGATTCTTGCGGAACTGGATATTGCGGAACGACGGTTACCACAGGATGGTCGGTTTAAGGTTCGGGTGGCTGATCGAGTGGTCGATATGCGAGTTTCGTGTATTCCGACAATATTTGGGGAAAAAATTGTTATGCGAATTCTTGACCGCGGAGGATTGGTATTAGATTTAACTCGACTGGGATTTGAACCTGACCACCTGCAGACATTCCAGGAAGTTATTCGGAAACCGTATGGGATGATTCTGGTTACCGGACCGACCGGAAGTGGAAAAACGACGACCCTATATTCCGCATTGAGTACCATCAATAGTCCGACACGAAATATTATGACCGCTGAAGATCCGGTTGAATATCAGCTTAAAGGGATAAATCAGGTGCAAGTGAAAGAAGATATTGGGTTAACTTTTGCTTCAGCATTACGTTCTTTTTTACGGCAAGACCCGGATATTATCCTGGTGGGAGAAATTCGAGATTATGAAACAGCAGAAATCGCTATTAAAGCAGCGTTAACCGGCCATTTAGTGTTAAGTACCTTACATACCAATGATGCGCCGAGTTCAATAACTCGATTAACCGATATGGGTGTTCAGCCATTTTTAGTTGCTGCCTCGCTGTTAATGGTAGTCGCACAACGGTTAGTGCGGCAGATATGTCCCCGCTGTAAGGAAGTATATACGCCGACCGCGGAAATCGTTCGGACGCTGGGAATAACTGACCGAGATCCGGAATCATTGCGGTTCTACCGCGGAACAGGCTGTGATTATTGTCATAAAAGCGGATATCGTGGTCGGCAAGCGTTATATGAAATTTTAACCATAAACGAAAAAATCCGCGAAGCAATTGTTGATAAAGCGAGTGCTTCTGTGATAAAAAGATTAGCGAAAGAAAAAGGAATGCGGACTCTTCGGGATAGCGGGATTTTAAAAGTACTCGACGGAACAACGACCGTAGAAGAAGTATTAAGTGTAACATTAGGTAACGAATTATAAATAATAACACTCGATTATTTTGGGTATGAGGAGGGAAGGTATGCCTACCTATAGATATGTCGCAAGGAATGCTCAGGGGAAAATTGTTGATGGGAGCGTGGAAGCTCCGTCACAGGAAGTGGTAATTAAAATGCTTCGTTCGCAAGGATTGCTGGTTACTTCGTTGTCGGAGGAGCGGGGGAAAACCGCAGTGGGGAAACGACCGCGATTAAGTTTCGCCCGCGGGCGAATTAATTTAGATGATTTAATAATTTTCAGTCGGCAATTAGCAACTATGATAAGTGCTGGGTTGCCGTTAATTGAAAGTTTGGATGTGCTTGGAGAACAGCTGGAAAATCCGAATTTGCGTAAAGTTGTTGTTGAAGTTAGAAAAGATGTTGAAGCTGGAAGTACTTTCACCGCTGCACTCGAAAAACATCCGAAGGTTTTCAGTCAGCTTTATGTAAGTATGGTTCGTGCAGGTGAAGCAAGTGGAATGCTTGATAGTATTATGAATCAATTAGCTGCGTATTTAGAGAAAACCGGGTCGTTACGGCGGAAAGTTAAATCGGCAATGGTGTATCCAGCAGTAGTTTCAATTATTGCCGTGCTGATTGTGATTTTCATTTTGATTAAAGTTATTCCGACATTCGAATCCATTTATCGTAGCTTTGATGCGCAACTGCCTTTACCGACCCAGATTATTGTTGGGCTTAGCCAGATTATTCGGAAATTCTGGTATGTATGGCTGATTGCGCTCGTGATAATTGGGTATGTATTAAAACGGTATGTGAATACCCCTAAAGGACGACTGCAATTTGATACGCTAAAATTAAATATGCCAGTTTTTGGTGATTTGTTCCGGAAAGTTGCCGTGGCAAAGTTCACCCGAACGTTAGGGACGTTAGTTCGGTCAGGCGTGAATATTTTGAATGCATTAGAAATTGTGGCAAAAACCGCGGGGAACGTGGTGGTTGAAAATGCAGTGAATAAAACTAAAAATAGTATTCAACAAGGTGAAACTATTGCAGGACCGCTAGCTCAAACTGGTGTATTTCCGCCTATGGTAACCCGAATGATTGATGTGGGAGAAAAAACCGGTGCCTTGGAAGAGATGTTGAATAAAATCTCTGAATTTTATGAAGACCAAGTTGATGCTGCGGTAGCGGCGTTAACTTCGATGCTTGAACCGATTATGATTGCAGTCATGGGGGTTATCGTCGGAGGAATAGTTATTGCGATGTATTTGCCGGTATTTAATATGGTTAATGTCGTAGCGGCAAAATAGGAAAAAGAACTTAAAATGGGTACCTAAGCGGAGTGATTGCGTATTTCTCGGCATAGAATGTTGGACAAATGCGATGTAAAGTTGTATGGTCCTGATAGGAACACACGATATTTATCGAGGGTTAATCGTTCATTCTAAATAATCCAAGTTGGCTATGAGTGCAAAAACGATACGAAAGCAAATTAACGAACTAGAATTGTTACTTGAAGATTGGATTACATTCCATGGGATTTTTGATTCTAATTCTGAGCTAATGTCAATGTCATCTGACGAATTTCTTACATTGAAAAATAATATTGCTCGACGGCAAGAAATCCTGCTGGACCTATTAGAATCGGAAAAAGAAGTTGGGCAAATGATTATGGATATCATTTCGCGGGTCGCAACAACTGATTATGTATCGCAATTGAGTGATATTGCGCGAAAACGATTGGAGAGTGAGTGGAACAGTGCGTTCATCTGTATTAATGAGACGATTGGATTGCTTGAAAAAAGACTTGACCATCAGATGTCTCTGGCTCGACCGGACCAATTTATCGTGCAAGTAGTTCAAATGGCTGGAAAAGGAATCGCTCGAGTATTCCAAAGTACGTGGTTTAAATTTATTTTTTCGGTGGTCCTTATTGGCCTAATCATCTATGCTGTTTTTGCTTTCGGAATTCTTTCTTCGGAAGACCTACCTTCGTTTCTTCGCGACTGGTTACCATGACAATGAAAATATTTCGGAGAATGCTGGTTGCAGTGCTCCGATAACTCCGAGTCGATTGATGAGTATACTGAATAGTCTATGCGCCAAGATATCTCAGCGTGGTTAACTTTACGGACAGTCCCTGGTATCGGTGATATCCGCTTTCGATATTTAATTGACGTGTTTGGTTCTCCGGAGGCGGTATTATCAGCGAATAAATCCGCGTTGGTTAAGGTAAACGGGATTTCCGAGCATCTTGCTACGGCAATTATCAACCATAAGCATGAATATCGTCCAGAAGAAGAATTGGCGTTAGCGAAGCAAAATGGAGTTGATATCATAACATATCTTGATGCGGAATATCCTCAGCGACTAAGAACGATCCCGGATTATCCAGTATTGCTCTATATCCAAGGAAAAGTTGTGGCTGACGATGTACGCGCAGTAGCGATAGTTGGTTCACGACGCGCAACCATTTACGGAGGATTAATCGCCCGGAAATTTGCCCAGGATTTAGTTGCAGCCGGAGCGACTGTAGTTAGTGGGTTTGCCCGTGGGATAGATACCGAAGCACATCTAGGAGCGATTGATGCCGGCGGGAGAACCATCGCAGTTGTCGGCAATGGTTTATCGGTATGTTACCCGCGCGAGAACCGTGGATTACGTGAACGAATTATTTCTTCCGGCTGTATGATATCCGAATTTCCGATGTTGACCCCACCGCATTCTGATAATTTTCCAAAACGGAATCGGATCATTAGCGGATTATGTCTTGGTGTAGTCATTATAGAGGCAACGGATACTAGCGGGGCGTTACTAACTGCACAACACGCATTAGACCAAAATCGGCTCGTATTCGCGGTACCAGGAAATATTACGACTCCTACCAGTCGCGGAACAAATCGGTTGATTCAGCAGGGAGCGAAATTGGTCGTGGATGTTAATGATATTTTAATTGAATTCGGATTTAGTATTGAACGAACGTCGATAGAAAAGAAGCCAGGAAGCAATTTGAATTCGCTCTCCGCAGAAAAACAAAAAATTATCAGCTTGCTTTCTGCAGAACCGCTCCATATTGACCAGATTTCAGTGGCAACTTCATTTTCGCCAGCAAAATTAGCCCAATTTCTGCTAGAATTAGAGTTGCAAGGATTGATTCGCGAACTTTCGGGAAAACGATATGTTCGCATTGTATAATCTCATAGAACTATGGCAAAATCACTAGTTATCGTTGAATCTCCGACAAAACAAAAAACACTATCAAAATATCTCGGTTCGGATTACCTGATTCGGGCGACTATGGGGCATGTTATTGATTTGCCAACAAGAAAGCTTGGTGTTGATGTGACTCGTGGGTTTAAACCACAGTATGTTATTATCCCAAGCCGAAAAAAGGTATTGGCTGAAATTCAAAAAGTAGCTAAACAGGTTGACCGAATATATATTGCCACTGATCCCGACCGTGAAGGCGAAGCTATCGGTTGGCATATTGCAAACTATATCAACAATTCAAAATCTGACTCCCGATTTCATGGGAATAATACCATATCTACTAAATCCGGAACTGCAGCTGCGAAATCTTCATCTGAGATACATCCGGTTTCCCCCACTATCTATCGTGTTTTATTTAATGAAATAACGAGAGCAGCAGTATTGACTGCGCTAGAACATCCGGGAACGATTGATCAGAATAAAGTTGATGCACAACAAGCGCGCCGGATTCTCGACCGGTTAGTTGGATACCAGTTAAGTCCGCTGTTATGGAAAAAGGTTAGAAAAGGATTGAGTGCCGGCAGAGTACAATCGGTGGCGGTTCGATTAATCTGTGAACGAGAACAAGCAATCGTCCAATTTGTTCCGCAAGAATACTGGAGTATTACTGCGCATTTACTTGCGGAGAATATTCCGTTTACCGCAAGGTTAATTCGATATAATAATCAGAAACTAATCATAAAAAATAAAACAGAAGCAGAGCGGATTGTAGCCGATTTATCCGATGCTGAATATCGAGTGAGTCGGATAACGATTCGCTTACAGCAGAAGACGCCTCCGCTCCCATTTACTACCAGCAAACTACAACAAGAAGCGGTTCGTAAACTGTCATTTTCCACTAATAAAACCATGCAAATTGCACAATCGCTCTATGAAGGGGTATCGCTTGGTAAAGAAGGGGTAGCGGGATTGATTACATATATGCGAACCGATTCAACTCGGGTTGCGCTCGAAGCGCAGGAACAGGCACGAAACTATATTACAACGAAATACGGTCCGCAGTATATACCTGAGGTGCCGCGTTCCTACGTAGCAAAAGGAAATGTTCAGGATGCACATGAAGCGATTCGGCCAACGAATGTTACCTGGGAACCCGATTCAGTGAAACCATATCTGACCGTAGATCAGTATAAACTTTATAAACTCATCTGGGAACGGTTTGTTGCGAGTCAAATGAGTTCTGCCCAATATGAAATAACATCAGTTGATATAGCTGCAAAACAATATACATTCCGCGCTACCGGAACCGTTATAAAATTCCCGGGATTTACCCGGATCTATACCGAAGGACAAGATGATACCCCTGTGCCAACCATCCCAGACGGTTCAACGGATACGACCGAGTTAGAATTGAACGAACCGCAACATCAATTGCCGCGAGTTAAAGAGAACCAAATATTAACCTTAACTCGATTAGAACCGAACCAACATTTTACTGAACCTCCCCCCCGGTATTCAGAAGCGACGCTGGTTAAAGAACTTGAAGAACAAGGCATTGGACGACCAAGTACCTATGCGACAATTATCAAAACCATCCAGGACCGACATTATGTTCAGAAACTGAAAGGTCGGTTCCATCCGACACAATTAGGTATTGTAGTTAATGCGTTATTAGTTCTCCATTTTCCGAAAATTATGGATGTATCGTTCACCGCACAAATGGAATCGGAATTAGATAAAATTGAAGAAGGAGAGATGCAGTGGCAAGCTGTATTAAATGATTTTTACAACCCGTTTCGAGCTGCATTAGCAGAAGCACAGAAAAATATGCGCAATGTTAAACAAGAATTGAGTACCCCAACGGGAGAATACTGCGAGAAATGCGGTGCAGAGATGGTGATAAAATGGAGCAAAACCGGGAGTTTCATGGCATGTTCGGCGTTTCCGAAATGTAAGAATGCAAAACCAATTATCGCTCCGAAACCAGTTGATTCTGCAGTGGGTTCGGAAAGCAAGAATCAAGTTGTTGGTGTTGAGCAGAGACATAATGCGACTTGCGAAAAATGCGGGGCTGATATGGTAATTCGAAACGGCAAATATGGCCAGTTTTTAGCGTGTAGTAAGTATCCAAAGTGTAAAACCACAAAACCGATTCCACTTGGACCCTGTCCGGAACCGGGTTGTAACGGACACATTGCATCAAAACGAACCCGAAAAGGAAAAATCTTTTATGCATGCAGTAAATATCCCGAATGTCAATTTGCTACTTGGGATAAACCAATGTTCCGTAGCTGCCCAGAATGCGGTGCTGCATATTTAGTCGAAAAATTTAGTAAAACGGAAGGGAACTATTTCAGCTGCGAAAAATGTAAGTATAAGGAAATACAAAAAGGACCGACCAGCTCGGAATAATAGACCTGAAATCCCGTGTGTTCTGAAACATTATTACTTTCGATGAACAATTTTCGGTACATAATG
Source organism: bacterium (assembly GCA_026416715.1). Taxonomy (NCBI): domain Bacteria; species bacterium. The sequence goes on along the minus strand of JAOAEQ010000034.1, from coordinate 14,128 downwards.
GTTATGGAAACCGCACCTCAAGAGGTCTTCTCTGATACCAAAAAAGCGACCTCAGGGAAACTGTTGGGTTAGGATTGAATAAGGATTTTTATTTCTTTGTCTAATTCGAGTTAATTATGTTAACCGATTATCTGAATCAAATTGATTCACTCCATAAAAAAATTTTGCAAATGAAGGAGTATCTTTGACCTAGCTGGACTTCAAAAGAAATTAGCTGAGTTAGAAAAGCAGACAATAGAACCAACATTTTGGGATAATCCACAGGCTGCACTAGCGACAACGCAACAAATCAGTGAGCTCCGGGAAAAAATTGAACCTTGGGTACGGTTAGAACAAAGCGTAGAAGATGTTCGTATCCTTCTGGACCTAGCAATTGAAGCGCAGGATGAATCACAGGAATCTGAAATCGTTACGAATATTAACCGATTAAACCGCGAGTTGACCACATTAGAAGTTAAAAGTATATTGAATAATGAATTTGATAAACATAATTGTTTTCTCGAATTACATCCTGGCGCTGGTGGGACCGAATCCTGTGATTGGGCGAATATGTTACTGCGAATGTATCTTCGCTGGGCAGAACAGCAGGGGTTCAAAACCGAGCTGATAGCAATCCAGCCAGGGGATGAAGCCGGAATTAAAAGTGCTACTGTTCTGGTTAAAGGAGATTATGCATTTGGATATCTGAAATCCGAAATCGGTATTCATCGGTTAATTCGTATATCTCCGTTTGATGCGAATAAGCGACGACATACTTCATTTGCCGCAGTGTTTGTATACCCGGAAATAGATGAAAGTATCGAAATTGAGATTAAAGAATCCGATCTACGTATTGATACATTTCGGTCAAGCGGTGCTGGGGGACAGCATGTAAATGTAACCGATTCAGCAGTTCGAATAACTCACCTCCCGACCGGGATAGTTGTTTCTTGTCAGAATGAACGGTCACAACATAGCAACCGCGCTATGGCAATGAAAATTTTACGCGCCCGATTGTATGAATATGAACAACGCAAAAAGAAACTGGAAGCAGAAAAAATCCAACAGGCAAAGAAAGATATTGCGTGGGGTAATCAGATTCGAACCTATATTTTTCATCCATATCGGCTGGTGAAAGACCATCGAACTGGAGTCGAGCTGGGAGACATTCAGTCGGTTATGGATGGCGAACTGACGCCATTTATTGAAGCATATTTGAAACAGCAAATCCGAACTTCGAAATCCGAAGATTAAGCAAAAGACTAACCACATAGAGTGTTAGGTTAAGGATAACCAAGAAAGACATAGTGGAAACTAGAAGAAATTAAAAGCTTATTCAATCAAAACATTAAGTATAGGCTACAGAAGAGAAATTGCATTCAGGAAATATTCAAGTAAACATTCAAGATATAAATAGTGTATGCATAGAACATCAATGCGTCTCCAAACATACTCAGCACAAGAGACCCGAAGGTTAGGTAACCAATTTGGTCAATTCTTCGTTGGTGGTGAATGTATCGGGCTGTGTGGCGAATTGGGCAGTGGAAAAACAGTTTTTGTTCAAGGTCTCGCTGAAGGGTTAGGGATAACTGAACCGATACATAGCCCGAGTTTCACGCTTGTTAATGAATATCAGGGTCGATTGCGGCTGTACCACTTTGATTTCTATCGGCTAAAATCGGTAGAGGAAATCTGGGCACTCGGGTGGCAGGACTATCTAAATCAAAACGGAGTAATCGTTATTGAATGGGCTGAACGATTCCCAGCCGTGCTACCCCTAGACCGAATTGAAATTCGATTTACACTTGACCAAAATAATGAACAGCAGCGAATCATGACGATTACCCCAATAGGAGAAAAATATACGACCTTATTAGAAACTTATTTGAAACTTTAAAGTTGTGATGGTTATTTAACATTTTGCTATAAACATTTGCCTATGCTTGTTCTTGGAATCGATACTTCCACCACGACCGGCGGTGTCGCTATTGTCAACGATACGTATGTGCTTGCAAACTATCAGCTCGATTTAACTGTAACGCATTCCGCCCGGTTATTTCCAGCACTAGATACCATATTTCACAATACGCAGTTGACAATACAAGATATCAATGGAATTGCAGTAGCGATTGGTCCTGGTTCGTTTACCGGGTTACGAATCGGCGTTATGGCCGCTAAAAGTTTAGCGGTTTTGAACCGGCTTCCTTTAATCGGGATTTCTACTTTATCTGCACTCGCGTTTCCGTTAAGCCTAACGAATCGGGCTATCTGTTCTATACTGGATGCATCCCGCGGAGAAGTATATGCTGCGGTCTATCAAGCGCACAATGGTCATCTTGATACCATCATGAAAGATACCGTTATTCCGTTGCAAAATCTTCTAAATCACATTACATTTCCATGTATATTTAGTGGTAATGGAGTCAGGAAATTTCGTAATGATATTTTAGTAAAACTTGGCAATTACGCTTCTTTTGCCCCGACGAATCTCCAGATGGTCTTACCAAGTAGTGTGGCCGAATTAGGCCTTCAGAAATTAAGGGTTGGTATTCAAGATGACCCCTTAAAACTAGAACCCCACTATTTACGAAGGCCGGAAGCGGAACTGGTTTGGGAGAGAAAAAACCGAAGCTAGAAAGAGACCACCTCCTTTTAACTCGCTAAAATGAAAGATGCAGCAATAATTATTTCAGCTGTTCTTTGTAATAGGCGAGAAGCCCATCGTAGATAGCTTGTGCTATCTCGCGCAAATACGATTCATTTTTCAATCGAGTTTCTTCCTCTGGATTCGAAATCAACGACGGTTCAATGCGAATACCATAACTTTGGACAATCAAATAATCGGAATTATCAATTAGTCCATCTTTTCCATACTGGCCAATGTATGGAATGAATGGATACCCGAACTTCTTCTGTAAGGAATCTAAAATATGTTTCGATAGTGATATCCGCTGACCGGGATAGTGATATATTGCCATATAGTTTTGGGTGCTATCAACTGCGCGACCAAAATTGATGATCAGAAATAAATCGTTATCAGTAGTCGCATCGAGAACGGCTTTTTCTTGGTCGGAAAGTAACGAAGTATTATCTGTTCGCGTCATAATCACGTTCGCTCCCGCTTGGCGCAGTAATTGCTGAAGTTCTAACCCTACTTTCAGATTAACTTGCGCGGCACTTAAACCCGAGGGACCAACCGCGCCACTTTGTGCTCCGCCATATGCCGGATCTATGATAAACAATTTATTATGAAAAACACCATCAGCTACCGGGTCTAAGGTTATCAAAAGTTTCGTACACGTGGCTGGTTTAACTTGCACTAATTTAGTTGTCGAAATATATCCGTTGCTCTCAATGCTGAGCGGATATTCTCCAGCACCGAGTTCACTGATATAAAACCAGCCATCAGAATTTGTTGTTCCTATAGCATTTTCTACCAGTTTAATAGTTGCATTCGGAATCGGGGTCCCGGTTCTCGTTTTTACAGTTCCGATAATCATTCCGAGCGAATCTAAATTCGATTCAAGTGTCGTTATATCTGTTTTCGATTGGGTTTTTGCAACAATCGGTGTGGTAGTCATAAAGGGTTTCCCGGGATAATATATTCTAGCGTTTCCTTGATGAGTCAATGCTTTACCAAAATACCGGTTATCCGCTAGAAAGGTTACCAAAACACCATCTCCAATAGGATTATTATGTTTATCTTTAACCATTGCGGTAATTAATACATCTGCGTTACCATCAGGCGGAATTTGTTTTGGTTCAACTTTCACTTCAATTTGTTCCGGAGGAAGCTGGACGAGAAATGTACTTTTTGCGGTCATCGCTGCGTTTCCTTTTTTATTTCGTGCATCAATCGTAATCGTGTGCTCCCCATTGGTCAACGGTTTTTCCGGAATATAATTAATTTTATTTCCCCGAAGCTGAAATGATACCGGTTTCTCATCAAGTTTGACCTGAATTGAATCAATATCTATACCAGGACCGCCTTTTTCTTCGGTAAGTTCAGCGGATATTCTTGGTAGTGCCGTATCAGTTAAAATTTCGCCATCAGCTGGTTGCAGTTTCGTTATGGTTAAAATCCCGGCATCAAAATAACGTTTTATTCCTTCAAAATACGCTTTCGCTTCTTTTTGCTGATATTCCTCTGTTCTGAGCAACAGTTCCGCTTGTGGATTAATAATAAACGCTGCTTCGCCTAACACTGCAGGATATCCGACCGCTTTCCGTAATACATAGTATTCTGCTGGCATTACCGTAGGATACCCTTTCGGGATATGCAATTCATTGACTAGCGAATCGTAGATATATTGCGCAGCATCTTTTGACGGACCGAAATCATAAATGTTATAGAAGACCTCTATCTGATTAACACTGCGATCCGCTTGTGCATTTGCATTATGATGAATTGATAGAAATAAATCGCATTTTTCCTCCGTTGCCATTTTTACTCGCGCCGCTAAACTATGTGCCGCTACCGTTCGGCCAGAATATGGGCCACTATCATCTTCCCGGGTCATAACGACCGTTGCCCCAGCATCCGTTAGATATTGACTCAAATATTTTGCTACTTTCAGATTTAATTCGCGTTCAGTTAGACCATATAGTCCAACCGCACCTAAATCCGGTCCATGCCCAGCATCAATAATAATCTTCTTTCCTTTTAATCCAATATCCGCTACGGTCATTTCCGTAAGAACTATAACCATAATCAATAGGCTCCCCAAAACGTATGAAATCTTGATTTGTTTCATGTTTGCCTCCCTAAATAATTTTCTTTTCAAAACTAAAATGTTAAATACATTCCAAATGAAAATAGACGATACTCAGATTTTTTAGTAATTGGAATTCAAGATTTATTTGGAGCCCCTGCAATTTGAAATTTATCAGTTAGGCATATCGGTTTAATTCTTCTGGTTTTTTCGCATATTTTACCGCTTCTTCATACGTTATCAAATTGCGACGGAGGAGATTGCCGAGCGCGCGATCCATAGTTTGCATTCCTTTTTGATAACTGGTTTCGATCGCGGATGGAATTTGATGCGTTTTCCCTTCCCGGATGAGTGTTGCAATTGCTGGAGTTGATATCATCACTTCAATCGCGGCAATACGACCGGAACCGGTTGCCATTGGTAACAGTCGCTGGCAGAATACTGCTAGAAGAACATTAGCTAGTTGAGTTCGAATCTGCTGCTGCTGATGTGGTGGAAAAACGTCCACTACTCGGTCAACTGTCTGGGCAGTATCAATCGTATGTAACGTAGCTAGAACTAAATGTCCAGTTTCTGCTGCGGTTAACGCCGCTGCAATAGTTTCCAAATCGCGCATTTCCCCAATTAAAATAACATCCGGGTCTTGGCGCAGAACATATTTTAACGCAGAAACAAACGAATTGGTATCCGCAGCCACTTCTCGCTGTTCAATCACACAGTTTTTATGTTTATGGAGATATTCTATCGGGTCTTCGATGGTGATAATATGGTCAGTCCGTTTTTCATTTATATAATCAATCATTGCTGCTAACGTAGTGGATTTCCCTGACCCAGTAGGACCGGTAACCAGAATCAAACCTGAAGTATGGTCAAGTACCGAAGGGATAACCTCCGGAAGTTTTAATTCTTGCAAAGTTAGGATTCGCATCGGAATGGTTCGTAACGCTGCAGCAACAGTGCCCCGTTGATAGTGTACATTCACCCGAAACCGGCCAAATTCATGCAGACTTAATGAAAAATCTAATTCTTTATCCAGTTCGAATTTTTGGCGTTGTGCATCGGTTAGAATACTATATATAAGTCGCTTAGATTCTTCTGGGGTTAGATTTTCAAATCCGGTCGGAACCAGTTTTCCATCAATCCGTAACATTGGTGGACGACCAACCGCAATATGCAAATCTGATGCTCCTTTATCTATGGTTAAATGCAACAATTCAGTCATATTCATACTCGTTTTTTTCCTCCTTTGATTGAGACAGATAGCTAAAAATAAATAGGGTTACGAAGCTTTCTTGGTATGGTTAAATTAATATACACTTACTAACATTGTCAAGTAGAAAATCAAAAACTATATTCCGATTGCAGTATATGGTAAACGGAACGAAAGTAATATTAGCGTAAGCTCTTGTCTTCATGTTAAAATTTTTTATTAACATGGATATTCGAAAGAAAATTATTATTGCGCCGAATGCGTTTAAAGAATGTTTAAGTTCACCGCAGGTCGCCAATGCTATTGAACGCGGAATCCGCCGGGTTCTTCCTGACGCGGAAATAGTTAAAATTCCCTTTGCTGATGGTGGTGATGGAACAGTAGAAGCTTTAGTTACTGCGACCCATGGCATATATCGAACCGTTCGTGTTACTGATCCACTTGGGAACCGTATCCTAGCGCAATTCGGGATCCTTGGCGACTGTAATACCGCTGTAATTGAAATGGCAGCTGCCTCTGGTCTCCGGCTGGTTCCACCAAAACTGCGCAATCCTATGGTTACTTCAACCTATGGTACCGGCGAATTGATTAAATCCGCACTCGACGAGGGCGTAAATAAAATTATCATTGGTATTGGCGGAAGCGCAACGACAGATGCTGGTACGGGGATGGCACAAGCTCTGGGAGTAAAACTACTTGCTGCAGATGGGTTGCCAATAGGATATGGTGGGAAAGCATTAGAACGGTTAGCGAAAATAGATTTATCTGAGCTTGACCCACGCGTTCGAACTACGAAAATTATTGTTGCTTGTGATGTTAATATTCCGCTCACTGGCGAGTCCGGTACCGCAAAATTATATGCGCCACAAAAAGGAGCCACTCCTGAAATGGTTGAACAGCTTGAATGGAATATGCGACATTTTGTGCGTATCGTTGCGCGGGAGCTGAACATCAATATTGATACTCTACCTGGAGCGGGCGCTGCCGGTGGCCTTGGCGCTGGCTTGGTTGCATTTCTCGGTGCAGAATTAAAACCGGGGATAGATATAGTTATCGAAGCAACTGGGTTAGCAGATAAAATGCAGAATGCGGCGTTGGTTATTACCGGGGAAGGAAAACTTGACGCACAAACTGCACAAGGAAAAGCACCTGTTGGAATCGCCCGAGTTGCGAAACAGTTTGGCGTCCCGGTAGTTGCAATCGGTGGGTCAGTTGCTGATGATGCCAATATTCTGTTTAATTATGGAATAGATAAATTATATAGTTTGTTGCGACCGTCAATGACATTAGAATATGCAATGCAAAACGCCGAAAAGTTATTGGCTGATACTGCAGAAGAAATGTTACAGCATTTCTCTTTCGAAAATAGGGAATTTAAAATCTGAATATCAAAATTTGAAACAAAACGTTTCTTCCCGACGCTAATCTTAACCACAAATGTGAATTTAGAATTTAGCTGAAAAGGAGTATTGGTTATGTCGGATAAAACGACTTTAGATGTATTGGCAGTTTCTGCGCACCGCGACGATACTGAAATAACCTGCGGTGGAACGTTAATTAAAATGGTAGATAAAGGATATACCGTTGGAATAGTTGATTTAACTCAGGGTGAAATGGGAACTCGCGGGTCAGCGAAACTTCGCGCTGAAGAAGCAGCTGTTGCAGCAAAGATTATGGGGGTATCTGTTCGTGAGAATCTTGAGCTTCCAGATGCTCGAGTTGAAAATAGTTATGAAAATAAGCTAAAACTCGTTCATTTAATTCGGAGATATCGACCGAAAGTCGTTATTTTGCCATATTGGAAAGGCAGACATCCAGACCATTATACGACTCCAAAACTGGCGTATGAAGCTTGTTATTTATCCGGATTGAAAAAACTCGACACAGGTGCGGAACCACATCGACCTTTTAAAATCATATATGCAACGATGTATTTTCAAGATATTAGGCCAAGTTTTTTGGTTGATATTACCGACCAATTCGCCCGGAAAATTGAGGCGGTTAAAGCATATAAATCCCAGTTTGAAGATATACGACCTGGAGAAGAAGTTCCATTTACCAGAACCGATGTTTTTGACGTGATGCGGATCCGTGCACGGCATTACGGACTATTGATTCAAAAGATCTATGCGGAACCCTTTTTCGTAAATGAACAAATTGAAATTGATGATATTGTTCAAATGCCTGTTCGGTCAATTTAAATAATAAGAGCAGGATATAGGTTAATTGATATAGGGGCTTGATATATCAAGCCCTGTTTTTTTCTATGGTTTTTTACTAGACACAAAAATACCATGTTATGAACGAAGTTGAAGAAAAATTTATTGATGAAAGTCAGATTGAACCACGGAAATCGCTTGACCTTCGACCAGAAAAATTAAATCGGACAATGTGGTCACTGGCATTCCCAGCGATTATCGAGAACCTTATGGGAATGTTAGTTTATCTAGCGGATGCATTTATTGTCGGATGGCTGAAAGATGCGAATGCATTAGCTGGTACTATGTTAGCCGGAACATTGTTTATGGTAACGATGGCACCGTTTCAAGGGATAGCGGTGGCAACCACATCGTTAGTTGCGCGAAATTGGGGCGCCAAAGAATATGATAAGGCGCAGCGGTATGGGAATCAGGCGTTATGTTTCGGACTATTTTTTGGACTCGGTTTGATGTTCGTCGGGTTCCTATTATCCGATAGTTTGTTTCATTGGTTTGGTGCGAGCGAACCAGTAATTAAACTCGGTGGAACATATCTACGAATCGTTATTATTACTATACCGCTTGAAATGCTAATGTTTATTGCCAGCGGAATTATGCGCGGTAGCGGAGATACGAAATCACCAATGTATATTACTGTTACCATGAATGTCATCAATATTTTGCTCTGTATTATCTTAGCTTTTGGATTCAATTTAGGACTTATTGGTGTTGCCTATGGTTCAATGATTGCTCAAGCGCTTGGCGGACTTTTTGCACTATTCATGCTTGAAAGGGGTTGGTCACATATCAAGCTTCCAGTTCGAAATTTTTTCTGCTGGAATAAACAGTTGTTGAAAGAATTAATTACACTCGCATATCCGGTTGCTATAGAACGGTTTATCGGAAGTGGAGCTCATTTAATCTTTATGAAAATAATCGCTATGCTTGGAACAATTGCTATTGCTGCGCATTTTATTGCGGTTCGGCTAGAATCGTTAGCGTTTATGCCAGCTTTTGGGATTAATGTTGCGGTGATGACTATTGTCGGTCAGTCCCTTGGCGCAAGAAAAACAGACATTGCTGAACTTAGTGTTAGACGAGCGATGTTATGGACTACTGGTTTCATGCTTGGATTAGGCATTATTTTCGTCAGTTTTGCTCATTCTATTGTAGTATTATTCGGTGCAACTCCAGAGGTAATCCGATTAGCTGGATTAGCGTTGCAGATATCGGCGTTAGAATTGCCATTTTTATCGTATACGATGATATTATCCGGATGTCTTCGCGGTGCCGGCGATACAAAATCACCATTATATAATATGATAGTTTGTGTATTACTTTTCCGGTTTGGCGTAGTTTACCTTTTTGCTATAACCTTCGGTTGGGGATTAGCAGGGGTTTGGCTTGCGACAGCGATTGACTGGTTCGGAAGAACCGTCGGATTATGGTATGTATTCAAGCGTGGAAAATGGAAATTAATACCGGTATCACATCCAACTAATTAATATAAATCTCGCATTAAAAAAAAGTATGAACAGCATTGTTTTAGTTTTACCGGCTAAAGTTTATTAGGAGTATACGTTCAAGCGAAAGAACCTCGTTCCTATCGATACAGAACGTAATAAAAATTAAAATAATTAAATATATATTTAATATTATTTATATTTAAGTTGACATAATTGATAATATGGTATATTATATTTACTGTAAGATTAAACTTTTTTTTGAATGTAGGTTAATTTTATGGAACAGCTAGGAGAAAAAAAGTTGCCGACTCAATGTCCGAGTTGTAATCAATTATTGGAAGTTGCACGGTTAATCTGTCCAAATTGTTCGACTGCGGTTGAAGGAAAGTTTGAACTTTCGGTTCTTTCGAAACTCGGACAAAAAGAACAAGAATTTATTATTGACCTCGTTAAGTCTAGTGGTAGTCTGAAAACTATGGCGCAGAATTATGGAATTTCTTATCCAACTGTCCGGAATCGACTAGATGCAATAATAGAACAATTAAAAACGCTAACCGAGAAATAGATTTATGCAGAAAAATAATAATTATTCACAACCTCAGGTTCTGTTTCATGAAGAACAGCAATTCCGGCAAAAATGGCTCTGGCTGCTGATTCTCTTATGTTTTCTCGAAATTTTTATTGTTGGATATCTTATGGTTAAACAGCTTATTTTCGGTCACTCGAGAGGAAATCAGCTGTTGCTGAATACGGAATTTGAATTAATTATTTTCGGCTCTTTAATGTTTCTCATTGCAATTGGAATCCCCTCCCTGTTGTATATCTTAAAACTAATCTCTGAAGTACATCAAGATGGGATTTTAATTTGGTTCTATCCTTTTGTCCGCCGGAAAATCTTGTTTACTGATATTAAGCATTATGAAGCAAGAACCTATCGACCTATAGCGGAATACGGTGGCTGGGGTATTCGCTTTGGGTGGAATGGGACCGCATATAATGTTAGCGGGAACCGAGGCGTTCAGCTTATCTTAAAAAACGGCAAACGGATTCTTATCGGCTCACAGAAACCAGATGAGTTCGTTCGCGCAATCCAAAAATCTTCTAATTTAGAATTTAGAATTAACCAATCAACAACTTATTGATGCTGATATTGATGGAGAATGATTTAACTGGTTCGTTTAATTTGCTTAATACGCTATTGGTTAAATACAGGAGGGTATATGGACAATCAAAAACCCGACAATCAGGTTATAACCTGGTTGTTTAATCCGTTTTATTATCTTGCTGGTGGTAAAGCGCTTATCATTGGACTGTTCGTAATGTTGATTACTGGACTAATCGCTTGGTTGAGTAGTTCTCATTTCGATGGTGTTCTCGATTTTCATTTCGGATCTAATCCAGTCCCAATATGGCTGCATCTAGTAGAAATTTTTACTAATTGGCTATCACTCGGATTCGTATTACTTATCGTTGCAAAGGTAATTTCAAAAACTAAATACCGTATTGTCGATATTTTCGGTACCCAAGCGTTAGCGCGTTTCCCGGGATTAATTATGGCATTAATTGCGTTGCTCCCCGGATATCAGGGATTAATTGAAAAACTGATGACGGTAACTCCGATGAATGTATTACCAATTATAACTGAAAATATCAGAGCACTGATAATCTTAATAGGGATAGTGCTGGTCGTTTTAGTTATGCTGATGTGGATGATTATCCTGATGTATCGGGGATTTGCGGTTTCCTGCAATGTTACCGGCGGGAAAGCGATTATCGGATTTATCATCGCCTTGTTCATCGCTGAAGTTATCTCGAAAATAGTTATTATCGCTATTGGGCATCGTTATTATCTCTAACGTTTTTCATCTTGACAGTGCAATAAATAAATCGTATAATTTTTTTAATAACACTCTATGATGGAGGGAAAATTGTTATGGAGTCCAAACGGATATTAATTAACCTTATTGCTACCATTTTCCTTTGTGCCAATATTGCCTTGGCTGAAACTCCGTCAGAAGCTCGACGTGCGTTAGAGAATCAAAAACTCGAATTTACGCAAAAAACATTTTTAACTTGTGTTGAAAAAGGAGATACAACCGCAGTCAATTTATTCCTTTTGGCGGGGATGGATGTCAATACAAAAGATACAACGAATAATATGACCGCATTACATTTTGCTGTTAAACATAACGACCTCGATATGGTTAAACTCCTGCTGGCAAATAAAGCAAACCTCGATGCAAAAAATAGTCAAGGATGGACCGCATTACATATCGCGGTTGATAAGAATAGTCCTGATATGGTTAAGTTACTTGTGGAAAAAGGCGCGGATGTTAATGCGAAAACTAATGATGGCTGGACTCCGTTGTTATTCGCTGTTGAAAAAAATAAATCTGAACTGGTTGAATTTCTGTTAACCAATAAAGCGGATGCCAATGCACAAACAACCGATGGCTGGACAGCATTATTAATCTCGGTAAAAAATGGTAACAGTAACTTGGTTCGACTATTACTCGCTAACGGGGCGGAAGTTAATGCGGCAACTAATACCGGATTAACTGCATTAATCTTGGCAACTAATAAAAACAACTCTGATATTGTCAATCTATTATTGGAAAAGAATGCAGATGTCAATGCGAAAACAGCTGACGGTTGGACTGCATTATTATATGCGGCGAAAAATGGGAATACGGTAATCGTTCGCGCGCTTATTGATCACGGGGCGGATATAAATGCTAAAACTAATGAGGGTGATAGCGCATATTCTATTGCGGACCGAAACAATTTTACTGAAATAATGCGGTTGCTAAGCCTCGCTGGAGCAGAGGAAACGAAATAAAACAAACAATCGTAATATCCACATACTATTTTGCTTTTTTCTACTATAGGGGCTTGATAATAAATCAAGCCCTTGATTAATTTAAAGAAAGTATTGCAATATAACCACACACATTCCATTTTTGTTATGACTCGAGCAAGAAAATATATAGTTTTCTTTCTCATTGTTTTCGTTTCGAGCGGTTATGCTAAACAGCAAACAGGAAACGGTGAAATATTATCGGTAGACTCCGAGGTATGCTTATTTGTTGACAATCAGTTGGTTGAAAAAATGAATAATATCCAATTCCGCTTACATCCTCCACAACCAAAAGAAGTGGTGTTTAAATTTGATGCGCCTTGGGAAGGAAAGGCGAGCGGATATGTAACGATATTTCAGGATGGAAATAAATATCGGATGTATTATCGCGGGGGTGGAGAAGTTTCCCCGGTAAATATTATGCAGGAAGTAACCTGTTTAGCAGAAAGTAGTGATGGTATCCATTGGATCCGACCAAATCTGGGACTATTCGAAATCAATGGAAGTAAACAGAATAATATTGTTTGGACAGGCGAACGAACAGCGTATTGCGAATCTCATAATTTTACTCCGTTTAAGGATACCAATCCGAACGCAAAATCGGAAGAGAACTATAAAGCTGTCGGATTAAATATCTATCCGGATGAAAAAGGAGACCGGAAACGGATGCTATTTGGTTTGGGTTCCCCAGATGGTATTCATTGGAAAAAGATATCTGCAAAGCCGATTATTTCCGATGGTTCTTTCGATTCACAGAACCTTGCTTTCTGGGATAGCGCTAGAAACCAATACGTTTGCTATTTTCGTATCAGCCAACAAGGGAAACGCAGTATTGCGCGAGCAACGTCATCAGATTTTTTGCATTGGTCGAAAACCGAGCCGTTAAATTTCGGCAATACACCGATTGAACATTTTTATACTAATGCGATTATATCCTATTTTCGTAATCCAAAATTATTATTAGGGTTCCCGATGCGGTTCGTTCCTGAACGGAAGAAAATCGGCTTACCGGAACGAGATATAGATGGGGTTTCTGATGCGGTATTGATTTCGAGTTATGATGGCCTTAACTGGTCGAGAACGTTTATGGAAGCATATATCCGCCCGGGATTAAACCCGCATAATTGGGGTGATGCGCATAGCAATAATACCCCTGCGTGGGGTTTGCTCAAAACTGGGGATGACGAAATTTCAATATATTGGGCAGAAAATTATGGCGAGATACCGCAATTACGAAGAGGAACAGTACGGCTTGATGGGTTCGTTTCACTCAATGCACCATACACTGGCGGTGAGATGATAACTAAACCGATGAAGTTTAAGGGGGATAATTTATTAATCAACTATTCTACTTCAGCTGTTGGAAGTATCCGAATCGAGATACAGGATATTGTTGGGAAACCGATTCCGGGATATGATTTGAATAACTGCATCGAAATTTATGGAGATGAAATATCAAGGAAAGTAGTTTGGAAGAATAAATCGAACCTTGCAGGATTAAAAGATAAACCTATTCGATTACGTGTTGTATTCAACGACGCTGACCTTTATTCCATCCAGTTTAATTAATTAAATTTAATCCCTATTTGCTCACCCACATTTTCCATAGGCTTTTATCATGGAAATGGCGGTCTTGTTCTGTAGCTGGTTTTCCTTCATGGTCAGCCATCGTAATACAATATACAATATATGGATGAGTACTATCT
>JAOAEQ010000033.1 GCA_026416715.1 bacterium | reverse complement strand
TCCGGGAATAACTTGGGTAGATTTAGTATTCCCTTTTTTCTTATTTTCAATGGGTGCAGCGATTCCGCTAGCATTGTCTCGCCGAATAGATAACGGGGAGCCGTATTGGAAAATCATCGGGCATATCTTCTGGCGCGGGGCAGTTCTAGCAGCGCTTGCAATTTACCTCGGGAATAGCAGTCCTTGGGCGATGGCTGACCAACCGGGATTAACTCTCTGGCTTCGGAGTTTGCTTGGCTTCTGTTGCTGGCTATTATTTTTAGTCCGATTCGATAGTTTGCGTCTCCCGATTTGGTTTACGAGTCGGAAGTGGGTAAAATATCTACTGCGAATAGTTGGTCTAGTCGGTCTAATTCTATTGATGGCAACGGTTACATTCAAAGATGGCAGCGGATTCAGTAAAGAACGAGATGACATTATTATTCGCATTCTAGCGTTCGGATATACTGCTGGTTCATTGTTCTGGTTAATCACGCGTAACAGTTTATGGGCACGTTGTGCGATTCTGGTCGGCATTTTTGCATTACGATTACATCATTCCGCAAACGGTCTGATTATTTCTACTATAGACCACTGGATTAAACCAATCCACTGGCTATTCGGCGCAACCTGGATTCAAGTCGTATCAGTCATTTTGTTCGGGAGTATTATTGGCGATATGTTATTGAAGTTTAGTAAGCAAAAGGATATTGTTCTCGTTGATCTTGGAATATCGAGATTACCTGCAGTAACTGCGCTGGGAACGTTGTTCGCGATTGTCGTTGGCGGTGTGATATATTTATATACCCGTTGGGTATTAACCGGATTATTATTTACCGCTAGTTGCTGTTTGTTAGTTTATTGTTTATTCAAAAAAACCGAGACTGGAGTTGGAACATTCTTAAAAACCATACTGAATTGGGGGATATTTTTTTTAATCATCGGATATATTATCGAGCCGTATGAAGGAGGAATTAAAAAAGACCCGGCTACCCCGGCATATTATTTTGTTTCCTCAGGAATGGCGATTGCGTTGCTAATCGCATTTTTTATGATTATCGATGTCTACCGAAAAGGCTGGACGGTCGGGTTTTTGCGTGTGGTCGGGAGTAACCCGCTACTTGCATATATTATGGGGGGTGGATTTGTTTATCCGTTATTACATATAACTCATCTGATTAATCCGATAGATGCAGTAGTCGCAAATAATGTTGTTCTGGGAACTATTTGGGCATTTCTATTAACCTTCCTCGTGTGCCTTTCTGTCTATCTATTTACCCGTGCTAAGGTTTTTGTTCGGGTGTAAGGATTCAATAAATTCATTCATAAGTTTAGTCGATTTGAAGGGAATTTCTTCGCTACAGAGTTCACAGAGATTTTTCGAGGTAATGAATTGAACTAATTTTTCTCTAAGTTTCTTTCGTCCGCTGCGATACAAAGAATTAAAATTTTGACAAACCACCACGGATAAAGCTAGGTCGAATGAATTAAGCTAAATTAAGTCATAATTTGTTAATATTATTGTCTGAATTTAATGGTTTACTTGGTTAAAGAAAAAAATCAGATAGATTATTTATAGGAACTGTGCTAAACTGTAAATAGTGCGGGAAAAGGGGTTTATTTTCATAACAATGGGTAGGAGGATTTTGCACTCGAATACAGTTGGTCGAAAGCATAAGGTCTTGATTTACTAAATCCGATATAGTTAAATGGTTTCTATAAACGAGCAGCTTTTGTAAGCAACCAAAAAAGTCTCCTGCCATAGAATGCATTTTCAATCTTTTTCGACCGAGCTTTAGCTCAGAGGTAATAACCATTTAGGGCTATAGGTTTTTTAAGGCTGTTTCCTGATAATCTTCGACTAACGTTTTCTAAAAGAAGCGTTCCAAAAGGGTTAGTCAGGTGCGAACTTTTTCGCCCGAACGAACCTTATTGGTCTGATATAGAAAGTAAATGAAAAATTCGCGATTAATTTTTACAACTGATGATTCGAAATTACCAGCAGAACACGCTTGGATGGTTAATATCGAACGAAAAGCGGTTATCCCATCGAAATGGATATTGCTGGTGACCAGTTATATGCTGGTTGGAATCCAGCTCGGGAGCTTTTATATCCCGCCGTTGATATTTGGTCTTTTGGTGTTATATGGATTTAGTAACTTATTTTATTCCTATATCTATTACTTCCGCCGATATACCCAGCGGGAAATCCTAACTTTAAGCCATTTATCATTAGCAATAGATATCGTTGTCGTTTCGTTGCTTATCTTCTTAACCGGTCGACAGGAAAGCCAAGGAACGCTTCGCAGTGATTTCTATCTGTTATATTTTCTGGTTATCCTACGTGGGATAGTTCTCTTTCCCAATAAAACTATGAGTGTTATCATAAATGTTATCATCAGTTTACTCTACATCTTTATTCTAGTTAGCACGGAACCGAATTTATTATTTCTGACTTCGCACGAGTTCATTTCAAAACTCATTTTAATCTGGGCGGTAATGTTGATTAGCTGGTTTATTTTAGAGATTGTGCGAAGCCAGCGGGAGAAAATTAAATCTGATTTTGAACGGATGCGCGCGATGGAAGCGATAATGCTAAAAACCGAAAAATTGGCTAGCATGGGTGAAATCGCTGCCGGAATTGCGCACGAAATCAATAATCCAGTCGGTATTATTATGGCAAACGCTGATTATCTCATCAAGCATAGTGAACTTTCTCCTGGACAAAAGGAAAGTGTCCAGATAATTCATACCGAAGCGACGCGATGCAAAAAGATAATCAATCAGTTAGTTCAATTAACGTCACCGACTGCAACCAGTGTCGAGCCAGTTGACGTAAATGGGATTATCGGCGATACTATATTGGAGATACAACAACTGCAATGTGAGAAAAATATCCAGATACAAACTCAGTTAGACCCGAACCTCCCGACAATTACCGCTAATCCAAGTCTCATCCAACGGGCGATTTATAACCTGATGCGAAACGCGTGTGAAGCGATGGAAACCACGGGAGGAACGATGCGGATAAAAACTGCGGTGGTAACCACGAATGATTCTGAACCCAAGCACGAAATTGAACTTCAGATTCAAGATACAGGAGTTGGTATTGCGCAGGAAAATTTGAATAGAATTTTTACTCCATTTTTCAGCACTAAACCAGGAAGTTTAGGTTTGGGATTAACCATCATCCATCGAATCATCGAGTGGCATAATGGAACAATCCATATTGAAAGCCAACCGGGTAAGGGAACTACGGTAATTGTTCGATTGCCGATCAAGAGTCAGAAATAAAGATTCAGAGGTAAGGGTCGTTAATACTTGAAAACCTTAAGTTTATTGGTTCAAGGTAATCTATGACAGAGAAACTAATGAGAAAACGAGAATTAGTTTGTCCGCATACGGATTGTATGTATTATTCTGCAGAACAAACTTTGGTAGAAGGAGAATGGATTCTAATCAGTTATTGCTCGAATCCGAATAGCGATTTGATCGATAAAGGCACTTCCTGTCGGTTATATCACGTAAACTGGCAGAAGCAGATTAACAAGAATGGGAATGGACTGACCGAGTCAATTCGAACCAATGACATCGAAAAAGTGCGCCGCCGACGAATTACCCTCACCAAGATGCTCCGCTGGACGGTAAACCAACTTGATAGTGAAGAGCGCGATATTATTTTTGATTTACTGAATGAAATCAAACAACGGGAAGAACAGATTTTACAGGCAAGAACAACAAGCACAACCCCTACGGGAACACCAGTAGTGCCTGAAGAAGAGACCGTAACCCATCCAAAATTGCAAAAATCCGAGCCGGAATTTTATCCTAACGAGGTTCAAGAAGAACAATCTGCTGCAGATGAATTAACCGCATTTTCGTTTATCGAACAATTAGTTGCAAGTCGGCAGCGAGAAAAGGGTTTTGAACCGGTGCAAGAACCACAAGCTGAATCGCCGTCTCTAACACGAGATGTTCATTCTCCGGAAGCAGTGATAGAAAAGTTTATTACATGCTGGAATACGCAAGATTTTGAAACAGAATATAATCTCTTGAGTAAACGACTGCAAACTGTTCCGAAAAATGAGTATATTATAAGCCGACAACACGCGTTTGCTGATGCGATGAAAAATCAGAATAATGGAAATATCCCTAAACAGAAGTTAGTTGAAATAAGTTCTAAAAAAATTGAAGATAATTTTGCGTATATTGAATGTGTGAAAAGTGAACAGTCCGGTCGGTTCGAAAAATTATATCAGCAAACCTATTCGTTGGTGAAAGAAAACGGAGATTGGAAAATAAGTAAAGTGAGAACTTCACCAATACCGAAAATGCGTCGTTAAATTATAAAACATCGCATATGGCTAAAGGGAAAGTTTTAATCGTTGATGACGAACCGAATATGCAACATATCCTTGATACGGTTCTAAAAATGCAGGGATACGAAGTTCGAACTGCTGGAGATGGTTTAACCGCATTACAGATGATGAAAACTGACCCGGCGGATATTATTATCAGTGATATCCGCATGCCGAAGTTGGATGGAATGGAACTGCTCAAGGAAATCAAACGGAATTATCCTGATTCTGAGGTGATTATGATAACCGCGTATGGAACAGTTGAAACTGCGGTACAAGCCATGAAGTTAGGAGCATACGATTATATTTTAAAGCCTTGGGATACCAACGATGAAATTATCCTTCGGGTGGCGAAAGCTCGGGAACGGCAGGAATTAAAAATTCGGAATTGGTATTTAACACAGGAAATTGAACAGAAATATGATTTTGATAATCTCGTTGGGTCAACGCCGGTAATGCAAAAAATATTCGAGCTGATTAAAAAGGTAGCGACAACCGATAGTACGGTGCTGATCACCGGTGAAAGCGGAACAGGTAAAGAAGTCATTGCGAAAGCTATCCATTATCATAGTTTACGAAAAGATAAACCTTTTGTAAGTTTAAATTGTGGCGGTATTCCAGAACATCTACTCGAGAGTGAACTTTTTGGGCACGAAAAAGGGTCATTTACTGGCGCAATAAGTCAAAAGAAGGGATTAATTGAATCCGCAGAAGGCGGGACTTTTTTTCTTGACGAAGTAGCTGAATTGCCGTTATCTCTCCAGGTAAAATTTCTTCGGGTGTTACAGGATAAAGAATTTAAACGGGTTGGTGGATTAGAAAATCTTCGCGCGGATGTCAGACTGATTGCCGCAACGAATAAAGATTTGCAAGAAGCCGTGAGACAAAAGATGTTTCGTGAAGATTTATTTTTTCGGTTAAATGTCATTCCCATCCATCTTCCCCCATTACGCGAACGGAAAGAAGATATTCCGAAACTGATTGACCGATGTTTAACTCGTTTATCCAAAAAATCGAAACGGAAAAAAGAATTGGTTATTACCCCGGCAGCAATGCAGTTATTAATCAACTATTCTTGGCCTGGAAATATTCGCGAATTAGAAAATATCATTGAACAATTATTTACCTTATCCGATTCAGAAAAAATTTTACCGACTGACCTTCCGGCTCAAATTATCGCTGCTAAAACCCCCGAAATGGTTTCGGAAGTCGAATCGTTAATTCAGCAAAAAACATATCAGGAAGCGAAAACTGTTTTCGAACGACACTATTTTAATTCGTTATTAACTCGATATCAGTGGAATATTACAGCAGCAGCAAAAGCTGCGGATATGAGTCGAAGAAATCTCTATCAAAAAATTCGGGATTTAAATTTAGTTCCACCGTGGGAGAAAAAAGAATCCATTAACTAAATTCTGCAACACTTAAGTATCGTTCACCACGATCCGGCAGAATGACGACCACAATTTTTCCCTGTCCTAATTGTTCTGCTATTTTGCTTGCTGCAGCCACCGCGGCTCCGCTCGATATCCCAGCAAGTATCCCTTCTTCGGTAGCCAATCGTTTTGCCATTTGATACGCTTCAGTATCGTTAATACAAACAATTTCATCTATAACCTTTGGATTTAACACTTCTGGAATAAATCCGGCACCTATCCCTTGAATAGTATGCGGTCCAGCTTTTTTACCGGAGAGAACCGCTGACGATGCTGGTTCAACGGCAATGATTTTAATCGCCGGTTTCTTCTTTTTTAAAAATTCGGCTATTCCTGTTAACGTTCCGCCGGTTCCAACGCCGATAACTACCGCGTCAAGGTTACCTTTGAGCGCTTTAAAAATTTCCGGACCGGTAGTTTTCCGATGTATCGCCGGATTCGCTGGATTTTTAAACTGTTGCGGCATAAATGCACCGGGAGTATTCGCGATAATTTCTTCCGCTTTTGCAATCGCACCAAGCATACCGTCTTTTGCCGGAGTGAGAATCACTTCTGCTCCATACAACTTCAGCATTTTTATCCGTTCTTCACTCATTGATTCCGGCATCGTTAAAATGAGCCGATATTTTTTTACCGCAGCAACCAGCGCTAACCCTATGCCGGTGTTTCCGCTCGTCGGTTCAACTATAGTTGAACCCGGTTTAATTAATCCGCGCTTTTCCGCTTCTTCGAGCATTGCTATACAAATTCGGTCTTTCACGCTTCCACCCGGATTCTGGAATTCAAGTTTTGCATAAACTGTCGCCGAATTTGGTCGGAAAAGATGATGTAATTTGACTAACGGTGTATTTCCGATGAGGTCTAAAATATTTTCTGCAATTGCCAACGGCATAAAGATTTTCAGAGATAAGCTAATTTTAATGAATTGGAGGTCGAGGGGTATAAATGTTCGACCTGTATTGATTTTTATAACATATACGATATGGCAAATCCGATTTGGGCGACAAACATCATTAAATACATATGCTTCCAGGAGATATGATTTTCATCAGTTGCAAGTTCTTCTGGTTTGCGTAACATTAAATAATCAACAAAAATACCCCAAACGGTTAAAATACTACCCAGAATTATTAATGCGGATTTATTTCCGGTTAAAATTCCGGTCATTGCGCCGAGTGGTAATAGGAGCCAAGGAATAACAAAAAATGGTGAAATAATCAGTGCGCTTTTCTTAACCCCATATCGTACAGGTAACGTATTACATCCATATTGTTTATCGCCTTCTAAATCCGCAAAATCTTTCGTTGTTGTTGCTCCTAACAGGAAGAGACCGAAAATTAAGCCGATATACCACGGTTCAGCCAAAAAAATGGTCAGTCCGGCTGACCACCCTGCAACTTTAAGCATAACCCCGCGCGGGATTGCTATAGTAATATTTGCTATCATACCTAATCGTTTCGTACGAATTGGTGGAACGGAATAGATGTACGTAAAAACGGCAGCGATGAACGCTAGCCAGAAACATTCATGCCGTCCGTGTGGTGCTACAAACCAACCGAGCAACAGGGCAATCGCGTATAGAAATCCTGCATAAATTTTCGCGGAGTGTATCGAGATAATCCCGGTACATAATGGTCGGTTTGGTTTATTAAATTTATCTATCGGCAGATCGTAAATTTGATTGAGAACATTCGACGCTGCGTTTAAGGTTGCTGCCATTAAGGAACCGAGTAGAATAAAATATACATCCTGCATCCAGTTGATTTCTTGGAAAAAACTAAGTCCTACGCGATGCGCTCTAGACCCAACCGCAGTGATACCACCGGAGAAAAACCCTAACGCTGGTGCAACGAGGGTAAATGGTCGAGTAAAATTCCAATATAACTTTATTTTTTCTATAATTTTCATAGAATTCTGAAAAGTAATACTGCGAGAGTACCACCAAGGGTTATATTAATAAGATTTGACCCAAATTTACCGAGTAATTGTTTTTGTTCGAACTGCGAACCAAGGATACTTTCAATTAGATTTGCTATGATAGCTGCCGTGATTGGAATAAAAACCGCTTGTTTAAATTTCATCGGGCATTGAGATAAAATCAGCCAATAACCTAATAGAATGACAATGAGCGCAGCGAGTAGTCCTGCTAGGGTACCCTCGAAAGAAATTGCGCCTTCAGTTCCCGGTTTAGCTTTTTTAGGCGGGAGTAGGGTAAATGCGCGTTTACCATATACTTGCCCAATTTCACCAGAGACGGTATCAAACGCGCCGGTTGCAAATGATGTGATAAATCCTAATGACATCGCTTTGAAGAAAAAACCGCTATACTCATCAGCAAATGAACTTAGAAAAGCAAACACTACCCCAGGTAAACATTTTGCAATCACATTAGTGAATCCGCGTGCTCCTGCTTCCGCTTCAGCTAATCCAAGGTCTTGTTTTGTTCTAAATCCAATTTTGGTTGCCAATGTTCCTAAAATAAACATCGCAAATAGTATGATAAACCCGCGGTATCCGAGAAAATAATAAATCGGTATCCCGACCAATAATCCACCGATTATCCCAGATTTACGAACCACTTTTGTGTAATAGGCGATACCGGCAATAATTCCATTAACTAAAATTGCTTGGATAAAAGAGTGAGTTATTTCCATAATTGGATATCTCCCCAGACACCAAGTTTATCTTTGATGATAATGACCACGCCGGTGATCCCTTGAATATTTCGAGCAAATGCTATCCCAGCGTTAATATCCGTAGGTTCTTTAATGATATTCCCAACGGCGGTAGCTACCGCATCAGCTAACGTTGCGGTTTTCGCTACAATAGTCACAGCATCCGCTTTACCAAAACTTAACGAATGACCAACTGTTCCTGAGGAAGTACATACTCCACATGGAGTTTGTTCCGGTCTGATTTCAATTCCAACCTTTTCGGAATATGGCGAGTTGCCGGCATAAATTAGGATTCGTCGTGGTTTCTGGGTTCGGATGTAAATATCGCCGCCATTTTCGATAATCAAATCCCTAGTATTATCTGCTAAATCCAGCGCCACAAAATCCGCTATCGCTCCAGCGATCGCTGCCATCGGTCCGACGTTAGCTTGATTCGCTGCGGCTGCCATCTGTTTAACAATTTGTGGCGCGAGCTCTGATACGGGATACGGAACTAATATCGTCTGAAATTCCGGATCTTGAATAATATAGTCTTCAATTTGGTTCCGATATTTTAACACCGCTGCGGTCGCTTCTGCTTTCAGGTCTCTCTCAGCAAAAATCAATAAATCAGTCTCTTGAATACCCACTTCAAACCGGACTAAATCCGAAGCAACAGATCGCGCACGATAAGTTCGTTCTTGATGCATAACCTTAAATGCGGATTTCCATTGCCCGATACGGACATGCTGGAATACAGAGTTCACACGCGATACATTTTTCTCTATCGAACGTAATTTCTTTCGTTTTAAGGTCAACTTTAAACGCTCTAACTGGACAAACAGCAACGCAAACGGTACAGTGCGTGCATCGGTCTTGAATCCAGGTGATATCCTTTTCTAGAGGTTGCAGTTTAACACCATGTGCAATCAAATAGTCTCGAACCTGTTGGAGATGTTGTTTACTTCTTCCGGTTAATTCTACTACCATTTCTCCTTCTTCTTTCGGGGTAATCCGCGCGCGAAGGATATTCACTTCAACATCATGGTCTTTAATCAACCGATAAATTATCGGTTGGTCAATCGTCGAATGTGGAAAATTTAGAACCAGTTTCTCTTTAAACATAATCTAACTCCTTGGTAATAGCGAAGAGAAGTTTAACTTCTCTTCGCTAGGTTTTGAATGTGAAATTTTCTTTTTATGGTCGGTCATTCAATGGCTTAAAAGTCTGACCGGATTCGGGTCCAGGTAATGGTTGCACTGCTTCTGTTAGCAGGAATTTCCTTTCTTGAATCCATTGTTTTAACAATAACGCGATTTCACGCGCTTTCGCATAACTCGATAACCCGCCAGTCGGTACATCTTTCCCATTGAGTTTAATCGTTCCGCTCCGTAACTGTTTATAATCAACTTCTCCGAGAATATCTGGTTTACGTTCTGGATATGCCGTAGCGTAATCTACTATCGGCGCAACGATATCCTCATCTTTAATGGTGGTGTATTCTAGAATCTCTTCATTTAGAATTGGAATTGGAACACCAATTCCAACCGCTAACGAAACTCCATAACCGGTGAAACTAACCGCTTTTATCCATTTCGGACTCATCTGTTTCAGGTCGCCAACTACCGCTAGCGTTCCTGCTGGTGTTCGCGGGACTCCTCTATCTGTTCGTTTAACCGTTGGGGTATGCTGGGTTCCTTCCCAATAAACATACCCGATACCGCCACCGAGGAAAATCCGGGTTCCAATCCCGATAGTTTTATAAAATGGGTCATTCAGTAACGGACTTAATTGTCCAGCACTACAATAATTTGCATTCCCGAATTTCGGTAAGAGCATACCGAGGTAGGTATACAATACCCGGTCAGACGAATTCACGGCAACATTATAATTCTGATATGCGTTTCGCGGATTACAGAGATACGCTTGATTTAAATCTTTTAAATTTATCCAGGTATCAATTTCTTTTCGGGGATAACAATCGGTACCATGTGCAATCGCTTTTAGCCGCACATCTTTTCCAGCGATGAGTTCTTCGATAACATGGGCGCCGCCATATTTAAATTCACCAGGATAGATTTTGTTTGCCGGGTCATCATCTGGAATCTCGGTTGCGCCAAGGTAAATATCTACCGCCGCTAACCCAGCATATGCATTAACCCCATTCAACCACGCTTTTTGGATTTTTATCCGCGGTTTAGAATGTCCTAAATTGATGAAGGCACCGGACGAACACATCGGACCAAAAGTTCCTGTGGTTACAACATCAATCTCTTGCGCCGCTCGTTTAATTCCTTTTTTAGCTGCTAGGTCAATAACTTCTTCTGCGGTAACTACTACCACTTGACCTTTTTTAATTTTTTCATTGATTTCAGCGATTGTTTTTGCCATACGCGGTTGCTCCTTTTCATATATATCCACCAATTCCAAATATACATTGTAGCAGGTTTTAACCCAAAACTACCAGAGTAATAAGGGAATTGACGGATAATTATAGAGGGTGATAGTGATTATTGATCACAGGATGCACGAAACTCGCATCTGATACGCTGGGTATCAGAACATCGAGTTTTCTGCCACATTATCATATAGCAAGGGCGGGTTTGTATATAACGAAGCAGATAGTTAAATAAGCTTTGAGCAGGTTGTTTTTTTTCTTTTGCCAGGCAAACGATACATTGATAGACAGTCTCATAACCTAGCGCAAGATTGCATACAATTTGCCGTTGACAGAGTTCAGCTTTACATCGGCTACATATTTCTCCCGTAGTTGTCCCAGACACTGACTCAATTGGTTGTGAGGATGTGATTGTGTTCATACCTTACAATAATATAGATAAAAAAAATAACGTTATTCCAGCTCCTAAACCAACTAAAATATTATCATCTATTTTAAGCGGTAATGTCTCTAATATACCACTGACTATTGAGCCAATAACCGATAAGTTAATTAGTTCTTTAACTCCAATGTTGGGATTAATCCACCAGAGGAAAAAACCGCTTCCTATCATTGACGGAATTATAAATCCAATTAATCCCGCATAACTTTTCACTGGATTCCAGTATAATTTCTTCTTCCCAAACCGTCGTCCGATGATGTTCGAGAAACTATCACCGATCGCTAAAATCGCCCAAGCACCGCCAGCGATATAGAGCGGGAAAACTGTTACTAAAATTAAGACCACGAGCGGATACATAACTATGCCAATCGAATATCCTTTTTTTAGCTCCTGTTCTCTAAACAAATCTGGTATCAGCCGACGTAAGATGAACAGATTGAACAATAGCGCTACAGCGGCAAAAACCATCGCTTGCCATTTAACGAGCCAGCGTAATAATACCGCAAAAATTACCATCGTGAGATGGACTACCTGCCGTTTATCTTCGTTATCAAAGTGCATAGAATTAAAAGACCGCTAGTTAATGATGAATTACACCGGAGTTGAGTGGGTATTGCTCTGAGCAATACCCACTCAACTCCCTGATTGATTACAGTAATATACCATATCCAGTCACGGTTCAATCGGGAGAGGTTATGCGTCGAACAGGTCGGTACTTAAATACCGTTCCCCAGTATCAGGAAAGATAACCACAACGGTTTTCCCTTTCCCAAGTTTTTTTGCCACTTGCAACGCAGCCCAACATGCAGCACCTGATGATATCCCAACGAGAATACCTTCTCTTTTCGCTAACTCTCGGGCGGTAGCTACAGCATCTTCTTCCTGCACTTGGATAATCTCGTCAATGAGTTCTACTCGTAAGACTTCAGGAATGAACCCTGCGCCAATCCCTTGAATTTTATGAGGACCGCGTTTTCCACCGGAAATAACCGGCGATTTACTTGGTTCTACCGCATAAAATTTTGTTGTTAATTTTAATTGCTCTTTGAAAACTTCCGCTACGCCGGTAATCGTTCCGCCGGTGCCAACCCCACCAATAAATGCGTCAATTTCATTGCCAACCTGTTCTAGAATTTCTCTTGCGGTAGTTCGGCGATGAACCTCAGGATTCGCTGGATTCTTAAATTGTTGCAGCATAACATATTCCGAATGTGCAGTAACGAGTTCTTCCGCTTTTTTAACTGCGCCGGGCATTCCTTCGGTTCCGGGAGTAAGCACCAGTTCTGCCCCCAATGCCTTCAATAGTTTTCGCCGTTCAATACTCATGGTTTCTGGCATCGTCAGAATCAGCCGATATCCTTTAACCGCAGCAACCATAGCTAACCCGATGCCAGTATTACCACTCGTCGGTTCAACCAAGGTCATTCCCGGTTTTAGTTTTCCTTCTTGTTCCGCAGATTCAACCATAGCTAAACAAATTCGGTCTTTCACACTCGATAATGGATTGAACATTTCTAATTTTGCCCAGACAGTTGCATCGGTTTCTCCAACCACTTTATTAAGTTTCACTATCGGGGTATCACCAATTAATTCGAGAATATTATTAACCCGTTTTGGACTCATACATGCCCCCTATCTCAATAAACCACATAATTAAGTCAGTTATTATACTAAATATTATAATTATAAATGACTATATTTGTCAAGATATATTTTAGTTATTTTCAAATATTTCCCAAAGGGTATTCTCAATATGGGTTGGAAAACCAATATGAGTTATGGTGCCAGCAGTAACATACCAAGGTCCATTTTGAGTTTTTATAACTTGATTATTTAGATTCCGAAATTCAAGCGAAGCCACGATTCCAACAGGAACGCTGAGTCTGAAGTATCCAGCGGTTGACGGATACGGGAGCGGTTCAATAATTTGGTTATCTTCCGTGATATAGCTACCTAATATTTTGCCAGAGCTATCTTTAGCAAGGACGATAGTTTTCGCGCCAATAAGCGGATCGATTCCTTCGAGCCACCCAGCATCAACGGTAGTATTCCATGCATAGAGTAGCACCGACGTGGAAATATCATGCGGGAAACTGCTTCCCCCTCGATATAGGCGGATTTTGCATGTTGTTACACCAAAATATGTTAAAGACCGTGACATACCAAATAGCCATCCGGAAACAGTAGTATTACTTACTGACATCGGATTACAAAGGCTTGGTTGAACCTCATCAGCTCGCCATGCGCTAATGCCTTGAGCCGTACTCCAGGTATAATTTATTACCGTCGTTGCATCAGACAAAATTTGGATTTTTGCTGTTACCATTGTATAACCAGCAAAAGTTGAAGTCCAGCAAGAAAAATGAATTGCAAACGGTGTAGCTCGGTCAACGATATATCCTACAGGATGAATATCGATTATGCCGTTAATATTTACTGCATTGGTTGGAGTATGAGCGTAAAATAACAAGATAAAAATAAAAACTCTTTTTACCATATAATTAATATATATTATATAATTCAGCTAGATAATTTGCTATTAATAGCGCAAATTATTTTCAGTTCCTTTATTTTCTTCCAACATTATATCGATGAAAAATGATATTTTTCCCTTTTATAACAGATTATTTCTCACTGCGATATTTGACGATAAAAACTATTTCTTGGTATATTGTTTTAATATTTAAAAAATCAGAAAAAATATTTTCTATCCCCTTACCGTATGACGCAACGTACCAAACGAAGAATTAAAGAGGCGCTTGCTGGGTATGCGTTTATTTTACCGAACATACTTGGGTTTTTAACCTTCACTTTATTGCCGGTATTAGCCTCATTTTTATTGAGTTTCACGCAGTGGGATTTGCTCGGGGAACGCCATTTTGTCGGCTTGAAGAATTTTTCTGAGCTCCTTGGTTTTACGGTTCGACCTGAAGCGATCCGGCATTGGACGGATTATATCTTTTTCTGGAACATATTGGAGGCAAAAGACCCTTATTTCTGGCGGTATCTTGGGAACACGATTTTCTTAATGCTGGGGATACCGATAAACATTGCGGGTTCGTTAGTGTTAGCGATGGCGTTAAATCAGAAGATACGCGGTCGGGTTGTTTTTCGGACTATATATTTTCTGCCGACGATCACTGCCGGGGTAGCGACGTATTTACTCTGGCGCTGGTTATACAATGCGGATTTCGGGTTAATCAATGGGTTGATTTCGCGGTTTGGTCAGCTCATGGGAGTTCGACTAACCGGTCCGGAATGGCTAGCTAGTACTGCTTGGGTGAAACCAGCGTTAATGTTAATGTTTTTCTGGAGTTCGGTTGGTGGCGTGAATATGGTGTTATATCTAGCGGGGTTGCAGAATGTGCCTTCGCATCTCTATGAAGCTGCGGAGATTGATGGTGCTTCTGGTTGGCAGAAGTTTATCCATATCACTTGGCCGATGTTAACGCCGACGACATTTTTTATATTCACGATGAGTTTAATTGGCGGGTTCCAGGGCGGGTTTGATGCCGCGTATGTTATGACCGGTGGCGGACCTGCGGGAGCAAGTACGACGTTAAGTTACTATATTTACAACAATGCTTTTGTTTGGTTTAAGATGGGGTATGCGGCAGCAATAGCGTGGGTATTGTTTTTCTTAGTGTTTATCGTGACGCTTCTGAATTGGAAATATGGCGGGAAACGCGTGCATTATTTTTAACATTTTTACTCAGTTCGAATAGTGCGAATATGGGAAGCGAATTATCCGATTAGTTAAATTCGATCCATTCGCTAATCGTGGATTGACCGTATGGAAAAGAAGAGAAAAGATTTCATGAAGAAGATACTCGCCTACATTTTTCTCGGGTGTGGTGCGTTTACGATGTTACTGCCCTTTTTCTGGATGTTAGCCACTTCCTTGAAAGAGCCGGGAGCAGTATTCACAGTTACGGATAATTTTCTAGCACAGTTGATTCCGAACCCGATAGTCTGGTCGAATTATCCGAAAGCCTGGACTGCGGTTCCGTTTCCCCGGTTTTATTTCAATACCATTTTGGTGACCGTGATGGTAACCTTTGGGCAAGTGTTCACCAGTTCATTAGCTGCGTTTGCGTTTGCGCGATTAAATTTCCCTGGTCGGGATAAGTTGTTTTTCGGGTATCTGGCGACGATGATGGTTCCGGGTGTAGTCACAATGATTCCGGTGTTTATTCTATTGCGCACGCTTGGTGAATTATGGAATACCGATATATACCTATTTGGCACCTATTTTGGGAAACCAATTGGGATCGATTCCTATTTTGCGTTGATTGTTCCGGGGATGTTTTCCGCATACGGCACCTTTATGCTCCGGCAATTTTTCATGTCTTTGCCAGTGGAACTGGAAGAAGCCGCAAAAATTGATGGTTCTTCGTTATTCGGGATCTATCGTCGGATAACCTTACCGTTATCTAAACCAGCACTAGCTACGTTAACCACGTTCGTATTTATGGGTACATGGAAAGATTTCATGTGGCCGTTGATTGTCACCAATTCGATGGAAATGAAAACGTTAGCCGTCGGATTACAGTCATTTCAGGGACTCTATACGACCGAATGGACTCTCTTAATGGCTGGGTCGATTATTATGCTCGCGCCGATCATTATCGTGTTTGTGTTCAACCAGCGGTTCTTTGTCGAAGGAATTAAACTTGCCGGAATTAAAGGATAACATAACCGCAGAGACCGCTAATTCCGCAGAGAACTAATCATGAGAAGAAAATCAGAATTCATCATATTTTTCTATGTGCTCAGCGAACTCTGCGGTGAAAGGTTTTGAAATGCAAAAGCGAGAAGAATACGAAAAACTAGAGGAGCGAATTCTTGCACCGTATGCGATGAAAAGTAGTCAGTCGCGAGGACGGCAGTATCCGGAATCGGAACATGATTTGCGCACCGCATTTCAACGCGACCGCGATCGAATAATTCATAGCACTGCGTTTCGCCGGTTAGAATATAAAACGCAGGTTTTTGTTACCCATGAAGGTGACCATTATCGGACACGGTTAACCCATACGCTAGAAGTTGCGCAAATCGCACGAACAATAGCTCGGTTACTACGAGTGAATGAAGATTTAACGGAAGCGATTGCGCTAGCGCATGATTTAGGACATACTCCGTTTGGGCATGCAGGCGAAGAAGCATTACATCAGCTAATGCTAGACCATGGTGGATTTGAACATAATCGTCATGGATTAAGGGTTGTCGATGTGTTAGAAGAGAAGTATTCCGCATTTCCGGGATTAAATTTGTGTTATGAGGTTCGGGAAGCGATAATTAAACATTCAACCTCGTATGATACTCCGCTGCTCGATGAAGGGTGGGATCCGCAAGTTATGCCAACGCTCGAAGCGCAAATTGTTGATGTTGCGGATGAAATTGCATACAACAATCATGATTTAGATGACGGACTGCAGGAAGGATTAATTACCGAATCGGATTTATCGCAAGTGGCATTATGGCGGCAAGTGCAAGAGTTAATCCGCCAATATCATCCGGAAGAAAAACCGCCACGAATTCGACATAAAGCGATTCGGAAACTCATCAATTTGCAGGTAACCGATGCGGTATTAGAAACTGAACGACAAATTCACGCTCGCCAGATTCATTCAGTAGATGATATTCGGAAACAACCGAATAAACTTGCTGGATTTAGTGCAGAAATGCGAGACGCTAATCAGGAACTTAAATCGTTTTTGTTTCATAACGTCTATCGACATTATCGGGTAATGCGAGCTGTGGATAAATCGAAACGGTTTATCGTTGCATTGTTTAATTTCTATCTAGAGCATCCGGAAGTATTACCACCGAAATGGCAAGCAAAACTAGAAAATGGGATTGATTCAAACTATCGCATTATCTGCGATTATATCGCTGGAATGACCGACCGATTCGCACAACAGGAATACCAAAAATTATTCACCCCTGAAAGTGATATTACCTAAAGGTCTGATGTTCCCGTTGAAACGGGAAATTGAGCCATTATACTATCGTAATTAAGAAACTATTGTTCAAATTAGAATATCGTTTTTCCACCCTAATTTAACTAATTCGATTTGGGTTAAATCGCTTATTCCTAGCCGATATTTCTTGTCTGCGACTTCAATATGTTTCGGTGTTGTTTCCATCGGTTTGTCTTCTCCAAAATAAGCGATACGTTTCAACTGAAGAATTCGTGCTCCGACCGTATCCACCGCGACCGGGTCTGTACTCACCAGCAGACCGTTATAATTCCAAACATACCGTTTGTCGAACCCGTGCGGTCCGCGACCATAAAATTGCGGAGTAAGCGCACTTAAAATGTTCAACCGCGTTTTCCCTTTAACAATAGGGAACTGCCAGATCGCCGCTAAATCAGAACACGCATCGGTATGATATTCCCATGGAGTTGGAGTAAACATAATATAGTTCTTAATGCAACTGCCGATTCCTGCCCAATAATGCGTGCGCAGAGGGCGAACATTAATTAACGCGGTACTATTCTGAAAAATTGGATTTTTTAGAACCCCGCGATCATCAATAGAGATATTCTTTCCGGAAACCCCAATTTCTTTAACTCGGGTATATATCGCATGTTCGAGTTCTTTTGGGGTAGGGATGTTTTTCCAAACGTTGCTTTTTATCCCGACAATATCTGTTGGCTGGATAATCGATTTCCAAGCATTACTCACGTCTTTTGTATCAAACAAAGCGGCAACTGCGGTATCTAGCATCTGCTGAATTATTTCAGTATTCACATTCCCTTGCGAATCGACTGCATTCGCATCCCGAATTAAAATGACCTTGACTCGTTTGGCAGCTGCAACCGTTTCTTTGCTGAAAGCCTCTGCAAGAAACGGCGGCATGATTGCACTAGATAGCGTTACTGCTGCCGTAGTACGAATAAAATCACGGCGGGTTATTTTGTTTTGGCTCATCTCATTCACCTCATTTCCTTTAAAATTTAGTAGTTGCATTGAGTAATTTTTCAGCAATCAATTTTGAATTTGCATTGAGAATGATAAATAGTAAATCTTCTTTTGCTTTTGTTATAGCAATCCATCTCTTTTTTTGAATTTGAAAAAATATCGATGAATTTTTCCCCATTTTCATTTCACCGTACGTTTTATAGTAACTCATAACATCATTCAATGCACGGTTTGCTGCGGTTTGCGATGGATATTGGATAATGAGAAGATACGGTTTTTCAGACCCGAATTGATATTTTGCTAATAGAGCATTGGTAGTACTATCAAGGTTAAAGATATTTTTCTCAGCTAGTTGATAATGATAATTTAAACCAGATTGGAGATGGAAATATCGGATACTCCGGTCAATAAGTCCCGCTTGAGGAAGGTAAGCAACTAAATTCGGTATCGTGCCATTTTCCGATATTGCCGTGGCAATTTCTCGCCCTAGCGCAAGAATAGTTTGTTTAGCTAGTTCTGTTTCATTTTCCATATAAATATTGATAAAAAATCGGTTTTTCCAGAACCGTAATAGTCCGCCGCCATATTCAGACCCTTGACCGATACCAACGGGTTCATCCATTTGCTCGAACGAGAATATTCCAAAGGCATCAGCACTAGACCCCATGTCGAATAATTCAACTGTGATTTCCGATTCGTTCGATTGTATAGGTTTATAACGCTGAACAACGAGTTCACGAAAACTATATGAACGGTATAATTCACCGGTACCGTCCATATAATCGAAAATCGTTTGCCGATCGAAATGTTGCGTAGTTCCGATTGCAATCCATTCGGTAGTGGTTTTAGGTAGAAAAATGCTGAGAGAATAGGTGCTGTACCCAGCAAATGCTATGGTGTGTAATAATCCTACAATAGAAAAAATAATAAAACTGTTTCGTATTCGCATCGCGTTCTTTACCTGAATGAGTTATTCTATAGTTTCATTTTGCGTTGATAAACAAAAAATTATATTTGGTGTATGTTGTCCAAATAAATCGCCGTATGTTTTCTGCAAGAGTTTCCGTATAACCATGTGTGTAATCCCATGTTCCATTATCGTTAAAAGTAACTTCTTTTATCGAACCGAGTAACCGGATTTTGAACTTATTTTTGTCTATAGAAACGAACCCGTCATTTTTGCTCGATTCAAAATCTGATAGAGTCCAAAAGAAAGTAAACTTATCGTTATATGGCGAACTGGAGTACGGACAAAACGTCGCACAGTTTCCGCATTCATTACAGAGTGCGTCAATATGGAGTATTTGATTAAAATTTTTCAAACCGGGAACTCGAATTTGCACATTCGCTCGGTTCGGGCATACTTCAGAACAGATGTTGCATAAATAATTGCACTCTAGACATGGTTTATTTTCACTTTTGGTTTTTAATATTCCTTTTTTCAGATTAATTTCAGCGATCTGCTCTAGGGTATAAGTAAATTTACTGGATAAATCTAAAGTCACATTCAATTCCTTTTGCACTATTGTCCGAGCGACTTTAAAACCCTCAGCGATACATTCTATGATAGAAGAAGGACCTAAATGTGCATCACCGATGATGTAAACATTTTGTATAGAGGTTTCATTATCCGGTGAAACTATTGGTTTTCCTGTTTCATCTAACTGGATATGATTGTTGAATAAATAGTCAGAATCAACTTTTTCACCGATCGCAAGAATAACGGAATCAACTTGAATCTCAATAAGTTCGTTGGGAATAGGTATAGGAATCGGGCGACCGCTAGTATCATTATTTCCGAGTTTCATTTTTTGGCATGTTAATATCCCGTTTATAAAACTTATCGGCGTCACTAACTCGATAACCTTAATGCCATCCGCAAAGGCAAGTTCGAGTTCTTCTCTATCCGCAGGCATGAATTTTATCGTTCGTCGGTATACAAGATAAACTTCTTCAACTCCGTTAATCCGTTTTGCGGTTCTCGCTGCATCAAGAGCGGTATTCCCTCCACCTACAACGGCTACTCGTTTCCCTAATGCAACCGAACCCGTTCCTTGATTATAGCTCGCTAAAAATGTTAATGCGTTAATCAATTCTCTGTCGCATTGCTCTAATTTTAACGAACCAGGTACCGATGCGCCTATTGCAAGCACGATATATTTGAATCCTTTTTTCTTATACTCATCAATTGTAACATGCCTACTGTAATTTAACTTGTATGTAACCCCTATCAATTCGAGCAATTTTACATCGTTTTCAATCGCAGTTCTAGAAATTCTAAAATTAGGGATAATATGTTCAACAATGCCACCGAGTTTATTGCGCGTCTCAAATAGAGTGACCTCGATTCCACTAAGCCTAAGAAAATAACCAGCTGCCATCCCTGCAGGCCCACCGCCAATAATCGCTACTTTACATTTACTTTTAGTGGTTAGCGCCGGTCTAGAGAGTTGCCTAATGAATTGCGGAAAACCATGTTCTGCTGCTATGAGTTTACAATGACGGATGAAAACGGATTCATCATAATCAATCCGTGAACATTTTTCCATACAAGGATGGGTACAGAGAGTTCCGGTTATGAAAGGTAGGGGATTCCGTTTGGTAATAAGTGATATTGCTTCTCCATATTTTCCAGTATCTACTAATCGAATATATTCGGGTACATCTTGATTAATAGGACACGAAACGGTGCAGGGTGCTATAAAGCAATCAATTAGCGGTACCGGTAATGAAAGTTTCCGAGAAATAGCTGTTTGCTGATGCTTTAAATAGTATTCATTCATTATTGCATCTGCAGCAATTCTTTTTAGTTTTTCAACATTGATAGGTATACATGTTTTTGGATAGTTACATTTTTCTAGTATCTGCGCAAGTTGATAAAATCGAGTGTATCCTCCCGGTTTCAGTATCGTAGTGACACAAGTTACAGGGAGAAGTCCCGATTCACAAATATCTTTAATATTGAAAGCGTCGACTCCGCCGGCATAAGATATTCTCAGCTCACCATGAAATTCTTCGGCTAACCGGCAGGCGAGATTAATAGCGAGCGGATATAACGCTTTTCCACTCAAGTACATTTCGTTACCTGGTAATTCGTGGTTGGTTATGTTAACCGGTAGTGTGTTCGATATCTTCAATCCGAACTCAACCTGATGTTCGTTAGCAAATTCCTGCAATCGTTTGAACATAGGAATTGCATCAGAAAATTGTAGGTCTGTTCTAAAATGGCGATCGTCAAACGAGATATAACCATAGCCCATCGTATCAAGTGTTTTCCGAACAAAATCGTATCCTAATAATGTTGGATTACATTTTATGAAGGTATGCAATTTTTTAACCGCAATCAAATGGCGTGCGATCTTTTCAATTTCTTCTGGCGGACATCCATGGAGCGTTGATAATGTAACCGAATTACTTACCGTAGGAGATATCGAATCAACATAATCCGCAGAAATATGGTTAAATTGATTCAGATGGGTTAATACATAGTTCCTACATTCTGGCCAGATTGCGGTAGAGCTGGCATTCTTTAATCCTTCAATAAACCGGTCGATTTTAGGATGGGTTATCCCATCGTAGTCATAGCCCACACTCAGGTTGAATAGAAACCCATCTTTATGTCCGAGACCGAATTCTTGCGCGAGAATTGATAGAGCAAACCACGCTTTAATATATTCATGCAACGCTTGAGAAACCGTTAATTCTGTTGACCATTCGGTATTATACCCTTCATCGTCAACAAGAATACACGGTTTAGCTAGTTGTAAATCGTGTCCATCAATAACCTGAACAGTTTTAAGTTCGAAAAATCGCGCTCCTACTAAATATGCGGTAATGATGTTTTGTGCTAACTGTGTCTGAGGTCCGGCAGCTGGTCCTAACGGGAGTTCTATCTTTCTAGAAAAAATGTGGGTAGGATCATTATTTTTTTGTTTATAGAATTTAGATTCCGAAATTCCGAAAATCGTTCTATCGTTTGCGTATTCTTCGAAAATCCAACGGATTAAGTCGGCAAACGGGATTATGTGCATTCGATCACTCATATGAGCCTCAACTTCCGAGTTCACGGGACTGTAATTCATTCACAGGAATGAGAATGAGATATGAGGTTACGACTTTTTTCAACGTTTTCTTAGCTGAATCGGTTCAGCTGGTTTAGGAATTCGGAATGTGAAAGTTGTTCCTTTACCCAACCGCGATTTTACCCAGATTTTTCCATTATGCGCATCAATGATGCGTTTGGTTATCGGGAGACCTAGCCCGAATCCTTTAAAAACATTTTCTCGTTGGGGATGGCGAACTTGATGATAAGCGTCGAATATTTTTGGTAGCTCCTCTGCAGGGATTCCAATACCAGTATCTCGAACCGCTATTTGCCAATATTGTTCAGTTTCGGTTGCCTGAACCGTTACTGAACCATTTTCCGGGGTAAACTTGATAGCGTTACCTACTAAATTGATTAATACTTGTTGTAATTTATCTGCATCAACATACATCGGACTATATTCCGGTGGAATTTCACTTCGCAGTTCTAGGTTTTGCGTCGCTGCTTGTTGGCTTAATAGAGCAAAAACGTCTTTAACCACATCGCGAAGTTCAATGTATTTAGGGTCGATTCTCATTCTCCCTGCTTCAGCTCGGGTTAATTCAAGGAGATCATCAATCATGCGCGCCAGTCGGTCAGTATTTCGTTTAATGAGCGTTATCATTTCTTGTTGGACTGGCGATAGTGGACCAGTTCTGCCTTCAGCCATTAGACCAACCGACCCTTTAATTGCGGTTAATGGAGTGCGCAATTCATGAGATACCGTTGAAACAAATTCCGTTTTCATTTCATTGAGAATTCGGAGTCGAGTGAGTTCGTGACTTGCGGTCAGATCGCGAAATATTAGGATTATTTCCGGTTTCGCTTTTGAATCATGGTCATCAACCGAGTGAAGCAATGAACCGGTTATCCCAATCGGGATAACCGTTCCCTTTTCATCTTTATATTCTATTTCCTGGTCAATAACAATACCATTTTGATAGGTAGCATTAATGACATCCCGCATAGCTTTTGCAATCCGACTATTAAATATTTCCGGGTATTTAAAACCGATAGCGGAACGAACTGATGGTTTGAAAAATAACCGCGCATTTTCGTTCACGAACGTGCATACGTTTGTATGATCAATTACCACTACAGTTTCAACAAGATTATTCAGAATATTTTGCAAATAATTTCGCATTTGTTCGGTTTCAGCATATAATTTCGCATTATCAATCGCTACCGCCGCTTGACTCGCTAAAATCGTTACGAGTTCAAAATCTTCCCGCGTAAATGAACGGTTATCTATCCGGTCGTTTACGTTCAGTACGCCAATAACTTCGTTTTTGATGGTTAACGGTACGCTGATAAATGATTTCGTGAGATATT
The DNA here is from genome assembly GCA_026416715.1 of bacterium. Lineage (NCBI taxonomy): Bacteria > bacterium. The sequence continues at coordinate 4,252 of JAOAEQ010000033.1, read as the reverse complement.
TCTTTTTACTTTTCCTCCGGAATCGAGGATCGCGTTCAATATCCTTAACCCAGATCGCCGTTCCACTTTTTGCTACTTGACCGGCAATCCCTTTACCTACTTTAACCCGAATCCCGACAACCGAGGTATTATCAATTCCAAATGCAGTCCGAATGACTAATTCTTGCGTAGTAGTATCCAGTAACATCAGCGAACTTTTTCGCGCATAACTCTGTTCAGCAGCTAATTGCACTATCATCTGCAACAACGTATCTAACTCTAATATTGCGCTCATCATCCTTGCTACTTCAAACAATGCTGTTAACCGAGGTGAATGGTTCAATGTTCCTAAATCTTTTTTATTCTGTTGTATTGGTTTAGCCATAACCAAAATAGGTTAACCACAAAGATACAATATTTTTTATTATGTATGGATTGCTTCTTGTGATTATCATAAATGATATGATGATATAAAATACCGCAGTTTTTTTAGTTTGTCAAGCAACTTTGCTCAAATCTGTTTTTCCAGAACGTTTCATACGCAATATTTCTTGCCGGAGATAAGCATGTTCTGGCATCGATAATAATGCATCACGTGCAATCAATTCCACCGCATCATTTTTTGCCTGTTGCAGTAAACGAACATCGCGCAATAAATCCGCTAGATGGAGTGAAGGAGTGCCGTGTTGTGCGGTACCAAGTAGTTCTCCGGAACCACGCCATTTTAAATCTTCTTCAGCAATCAAAAATCCATCAGTAGTCGAACAGAGTATCTGCATACGGGCTTGAGCCGCATCCGAAATATTTTTTGCTGTAACGAGAATACAGGTCGATTGCCGATTCCCACGACCGACTCGGCCACGTAACTGATGAAGTTGCGCTAATCCGAATCGTTCGGCATGTTCGATGACCATAATCGTTGCATTGGTTACATCTACACCAACTTCAACTACCGTAGTCGAAACTAGCATTTGAATTTTCTGCGATAAAAAATTTGCTAGCATCTGCTGTTTATCCGATTCTTTCATCCGCCCGTGCAGTAACCCGAGCCGAAATTCTGGAAAGATATCACGTTGGAGATGCTCGTACATTTTTGTAGCTGCGCGTAACGCTAATTTATCCGATTCTTCAATCAGTGGATAAATGAGGTACGCTTGATTTCCTGCTCCCAGTTCTTGTTTTAGAAATGCATATAATTCATCCCGCTGCTCTTCAGTGAGCCAGCGGGTTTGTACTGGCAGTCGTTCCGGCGGAAGTTCGTCTATCACCGATACATCTAAATCACTATATACCGTCATTGCTAGAGTGCGAGGAATAGGGGTAGCTGTCATAACTAACACATCTGGCAACCATCCTTTTTTCCGTAATATATGCCGTTGGATAACCCCGAACCGATGCTGTTCATCAATGATAACTAACGCTAATCGCGAAAATTTAACTTGTTCTTGGATTAGTGCATGCGTACCAATAATAATACTGTTCGGACACGATTGAATTCGAGCTAACGCATCTTTTTTCTGGCGCGGGGTCATTCCGCCAATTAACAGAATGACATCGAGGTCAAAATTGCTTTTGGCTAGTAAAGTTTTTATGGTTGCATAATGTTGTTGCGCTAAAATTTCGGTTGGTGCCATCAAGGCAGATTGATATCCGCTACCCAATGCGATTAACATTGCGGATAGTGCGACTACGGTTTTCCCAGAACCAACATCACCTTGTAACAGCCGGTTCATCGGTGCGGGTCGCAATAAATCTGCCTGAATTTCACGAATCACTCTCTGCTGCGCACTGGTTAATACAAACGGTAATTGACTAATGAAACGTTCATATAAAACTAGGTTGGCGGCAGAGTATTTTTGTGGTTTCGTAATTCGTTGTAATTGTGCTTTTTGGCCAGCAAGTAATAGCTGGAGTAAGAATAGCTCGTCATAAATCAACCGTTGTTTTGCGAGCATAACTTTTTCCATTGAACTTGGAAAATGAATTTCTCGAATCGCTTCCGCTCGAGAAAGCCATTGATATCGGAGCAAGAGTTTTTTCGGTAAAATTTCAGGTATACGAGGTGCGTATTGTTCAATAGCCGTTTTCAGTATCGTTCGCAGCCAACGTTGGTCAATCTGTTCACTCAATGGATATATAGGAACAATCCGATGCGTATGAATAAATTGTGCCGAATTTGTTGCCGTGGGAATTGGAGAGATACTATCGAGTTTTTCATATTCTGGATTAACCATTTCTTTCATTAACGTCTGCGTGCTGACTTTCCCGCTAAAAATATAGTGTTCACCAATGGTAAATTGATCTTTACGATACGGCTGATTAAACCAGACGAGATCCATCAATCCACTCTGGTCAGAGATAGTTATTTTTAATATATGACGGACCCGGGTTCCGCGCTTCACAGGTTTCGACTCCTGCACAGCAGTGATGGTTCCCATAACCGTTGCAAAACTTCCTGGTTCAAGCTGTGCAATTGGTGTGATATTTCTTCGATCCTGATAATCTCGTGGGAAATAAAACAACAAATCTCGAATGGTAACTACGCCAATACGCGCGAGTAATTCTGCTCGTTTTGGACCAACGCCTTTAACATATTGCACTGAAGTATCTAATGGATTAACATTAGATATGTGTGGTAGACTTGACATTTGCGTATATAAATAGAACTATGCTAAAATGTATTATTAAAATAGGAGGTAATCATTCATAATCATTATGGCAAAACAGTGCACAATTTGTGGGAAAAAACCAGGTACGGGACATAAAGTATCTCATTCTAATATTAAGACCAAACGGCGGTGGCTTCCTAATTTGCAACGGGTTAAAGTAATAGTACAAAGAGGACAGAATAAGTATATTTATGTTTGCACCCGTTGTCTTCGTTCTGGTAAAGTTAAAAAAGCTGCGTAAGTAAACGCTGATTATCGTGTTACAATTCAGTATGTTTCTCATGACATATTTTTATCAATTGCGGTAATCTCCGTTACTTTACTCGTTTGGTTCGACTTACACTTAAAACATTTGGTATCTGACGCAACCGATTTAGAATTTCATTGAGCTGTTCTATCCGTAATATCTCTAAAGTGATGATACCCATTGCGCGGTTATTTTTAATATTTTTCACTACCGATGAATGTACATTGATATCCAGATGTGCAATTTCTGCTAGAACAGCAGCTAACGTTCCTGGTCGGTCATACATTTCAATCTTAATTGGTACTAAATGCTTTTTCAATTTATCCATATCCCAATCAACCGTAACAATGCGGTTCGTTTCAGATAGAAATGGCTGAATACTCAGACAATCTTTTTTATGAATTGATACTCCCCGACCACGAGTAACAAAACCAAGAACGTTATCTCCGGGCACAGGACGACAGCATTTTGCGAACCGAATCAAAACATCATGAACTCCTTTAACTTTAATTCCTTCACGGGATAAAACAACTTCTTCTGTTAACGGCGGTTTTGTTTCTGTCGTTCGTTCCGGCGACGGTTCCGGTTGCGGTACTAATTTACTACTCACTTGTTTTGGTGAGATTTTGCCAAGTGCGATATGAATAAATAAATCTGAAATATTGGAAAGACCGAATCCGGCACAAATTTCCGCGAATTTGTCGGATTTAAACACCTCTGCCGGATTCAAATGTAATCCCCGCAGTTCCCGGGCTACCGCATCTTTACCATCAGCAATATACTGTTCGCTATCAACTGTTTTCAGATAATGCTGGATTTTACTCCGGGCACGAGAAGTGCGAACGAAATTTAACCAATCCCGACTCGGTTTTGCAGTTTTGCTGGTGATAATTTCGACAATATCTCCGGTTTTTAATAAAGTTCGGAGTGGGACAATTTTCCCGTTTACTTTAGCACTTACACAATGATTACCTACTTCGGTATGCACTGCATAGGCGAAATCAACCGGGGTCGAACCGGCGGGAAGCTCTTTCACTTCACCTTTTGGAGTAAAGACAAATACCTGCGCACTGAATATATCGATTTTTAACGCTTCCATAAATTCTTTCGGGTCGCGAAGTTCTTGTTGCCATTCAAGGATCTGACGTAACCAGGCGAACTCTTTTTCATATTGTTGGGTTGCTGCAATCGGTTTCCCATCTTTTTCTTTATAAAGCCAATGGGCAGCGATTCCTGTTTCTGCAGTCAGGTGCATGTCTTTCGTTCGAATCTGGATTTCGATAGGTTCACCGTCCGGTCCGATAACGGTTGTATGCAACGATTGGTACAAATTGGTTTTCGGCATAGCAATATAATC
>JAOAEQ010000032.1 GCA_026416715.1 bacterium | reverse complement strand
GAAATTGATATCGGTACCATCCGGTTGTGGCGGAAGATATGCTGTCCAGAGATTCCCACTAACATTTGACATCGAGTAATTCCCGACATTCGATTTAACCTGTACCGTAAATCCGGTCGTATCATCAGTTACAGTTGCATAAATTAGGATACTATCGGTAGAAGTCGGGATTCCCGGAGAATAGAGCGTTCCGGAAATCGTTGGCGGTAAATCTGACGGCATACCATATCCTGGGGTACGTAACACGCTCTGGATAAAACTACCGGAAGCTGTCGCAGTGAAATCTTCACTAGTTTCATCATGTCCCGTTAGACCGTTACCACCGGTGAAGGTTTCAGTAACTTCAATCGGATTGGTTTGTTTCCGTTGAATTGAATATCCCGCTGCATGGTTACCAGCAGCAGGCTTCTGATTACCAGTTGGTGTATCAGCTAAATAACTGGTAGGCGTTGAATCTGCATCCGGTCCATCTGTCGAAACCCCGGTTTTATCACAGAAATATGCTACAGAAGTTCCCCAGCAGACATAATCTACATCCTTCACAGTATCCGTAGTTCCATCCCAGTAGAACAGCATTACTGCTTCACTAGCATTAGAAATTAACCCGTTTGTACTACCCCCCACGAAACCATTTGTTGGTACAACCATTGGAGTTGCAGTACTGGGTCCATAGGTACTAATTTTATAAGTAGCGGGAATATCTTGTGACGAAAATGCATTTGCAGAAATCACGATATATGCACCTGGTGCAATGGTTGCACCATTGGGAAATTTAACCAAAAAATCGGTTCCCGCACCTGTAGGCGTTACTGTTCCATCAACAATCCCAGTATAATTCGGTTTACCACCAACTACATCCATACTATCAGTTAGATAATAGTTGGTTAGGTCAACCGCAGTCGGTCCCGGATTGTAGATTTCGATATATTCAGCCGAACTCGGAGTAACTACCACTTCACTAATCAACAAATGCGCAGCAAAACCCGGAGTGAAAACAAGCAAAACAAGACCTAAGATGATCAAAAAACTTTTTTGCATAAACATCATCCCTCCTTTACCTTATAAAATATTTTTGTTGCTTGAACCTTACGGAGTAACAATTCCACCGGAGAACCGGCAGATATTCCCGTTACTCATAATCCCGTTCGTCGGGTCATACCAACTTTTCATCCGACACGGTTGTACTCCGGATTCGGACTCGAAATCTCCATCCGGTCCGACACTCCATAATCCATATTTAACATTCGCTTTCGTTCGGTCTGTATACCACCGGTCATCACTCGCACTTGACCCTTCACCGAGTTCATCTCCCGGAAAACTATACGGAACATACATCGAAATAACCGACTGAATTCCGTCTGTCCATCCCGGACCTGGCGCACGATATCGCAGTGTCCGTTGTGGAATCGTTCCTGCAGTCTGATATCGGTCAAACGGGTCTTTAGGCCAGCTGGTGATATACGCGATTGGCGTAGTCAGTTCGTATGGAATAATGTAGTTATTTGCTGCTTGTGGATGCGGGCTGTAATATTGACGAGCGCCGGGATAATCGGTATTATCTACATAATACGATTCTAATCCGGTAGCAACCACGCGCATACCACTTTTCGCTGCAGAACATTTCGACCGGGTCTGCGCCGCTAGGAAGTTCGGAATCGCTATCGCTGCAAGAATGGCAATAATCGCTACAACAATCAATAACTCAATCAACGTGAATCCCAAAATATTCTTTTTCTTCATACCATTTTCACCTCCTTAAAAAACATAGTTAATGACTAATACTATTCTACCTAAAAAGAAATATTATAGCAAATAAAAAAACAAATTAATTACATTAATTACAATTATTTCCGAAAATCTCCTTTTTTGTTTTGCTCCTATCGCGATTCGCTTAATCGAACGATAAACCCGAGACTGGTCGTTCCGTTTGTCGGGTCATACCACATTCGTTTCGGTACCGGTTTGTGCGTAAATAATTTCCAGCTCCTATCATTCGGAGAAGAACTCCAGAGCGCATATTTTACCGGACTCGCCGTAGCAGGACGTTGTGTTCCAGAATCAGTGGTTCCTTGATAGAGAATATCAGTTGCATCCGCACCTTCGTCATCTGGATATGCCCGTGGAACCCAAAGCCCTAATTGAGCTGCAGTTCCGTTATGATAACCGAATCCCGGATGATGGTATTTTATCGCTAAATGACCGCCTTCAAACATATTGAACGGATCAGTCGGTCGAGAAGTTAGATACGCTATCGGTGTCGTTATTTCAAACGGATATTCATAACAATCTCTTCGGTTTGGAACCGCTATCCATTCACGCATCGGCGGATAACCAGTCTGGTCAACATAATATGCTTCTAACCCGAGCATTCCTATTCGCAACGCAGTTTTAACGTCAGCTACTTTAGCGCGAGTTTGCGCGGCCATAAAGTTCGGTATCGCTATTGCAGATAGAATCGCAATAATCCCGACGACGATTAATAATTCGATTAAGGTAAATCCTTGTTTATTTTTGTTCAATGACGCTAATTCCATCTGGATAGTTAATAAAGTTTTAGCGAAATAAAATCGATCTATGCCAAGAAGAAATCTGCGCACTCTGCGTCCTTTGCGGTGAAAAGATTTTTTTTTCATTCATCCGTCCCGAACGGGACTATATCGTTTTTTTCTCCGATTGCATTCCCAGCATTGCATGCTGGGCTAAATTCAATCGCCCTTTACAGGGCTTCTTCCAAAATGTAGATTAAAATTTCACCGGATAATCTCCACGAAAACAAGCGACACAAAACTCCGGCGCTTCTTCCCCCATAACTTTCAGGAGACCGTCTATACTAAGATATCCAAGACTATCCACGCGAAGATATTTTTTTATTTCATCGAGTGTATGCGTTGCCGCAATCAATTCATTTCGTGTTGGCGTATCGATACCATAATAGCAAGGATAACGATACGGCGGACTCGCTATTCGGAGATGGACTTCTTTCGCACCACCGTTCCGCAACATTTTAACAATTTTCCGGCAGGTTGTTCCACGGACAATCGAATCTTCAACCACCACTACTCGTTTCCCTTCAAGCACATCTCGTACCGGGTTATGTTTGATTTTAACCCCGAAATCGCGAATACTTTGTGTCGGTTCTATAAACGTTCTGCCGACATAATGGTTCCGAATTAACCCGAGTTCAAACGGTATCCCCGATTCAGCGGAATATCCGAGCGCATGCAAATTCGCTGAATCCGGAACTGGGATAACAATATCCGCATCCGCCGGATGTTCTTTCGCTAACTGCCGCCCGAACGCTTTCCGGATATTAAACACTTTCTTGTTAAATACGATACTATCCGGTCGCGCAAAATAAATGAATTCGAAAATACATTGCTGAATATGTTTTCCATTTTGTGCCGTTGTTTTCGGAAGATACACGGAACGAAGCGATAAATCGTTTTCGATGATAACCATTTCTCCGGGTTCAACTTCGCGAATATATTGCGCATCGATAATATCAAACGCGCAGGTTTCCGATGCTAAAAGCCAGGCATCGCCGAGTTTGCCGAGACTTAACGGACGGAATCCGAGCGGGTCTCGCACCCCAATCAGTTTATCTTTGCTCAACACTAACAGCGAATAAGCACCACGAACCTGCTGCAGCGCATCAACCAGTTGTTCTTCTAACGTTTCCTTTTTCGATTTCGCGATAAGGTGAACGATAACTTCTGTATCAGTTGTTCCGGTAAAAATCGACCCTTCAGTTTCTAACTGCGTGCGGAGCATTTCGCTGTTAACCAAATTGCCATTATGCGCTAATGCTAATTCTCCGCGATAGGTTGTAACCCGTATCGGTTGCGCGTTCCGAATATGACTATGTCCGGTGGTTGAATACCGAACATGACCGATAGCGGTGGTTCCTTTCAATGCATTCAGTATCTGTTCATTATAAATTTCTGAAACCAATCCCATCGCGATATGACTCGAAAATACTTCGTCATACCGCGCAACGATACCTGCACTTTCCTGCCCACGATGCTGCAAAGCGTACAGACCGAGATAGGTTATTTTCGCTGCTTCCGGATACCCGGCTATTCCGAAAACACCACAGGATTCTTTTATAGAATACGACATTTTTTTATTCCTTATTATAAAAATCTAAGCGCAAAGAATGCTCATATTGAATATTACTCTATAGTTGTATTGCGCTATAGTATGCTTTATGCAATTCTGAAATTGGAATATCAATCAGATGGTCGCGCCGTCCTCGCCCGCGTTCGTTCAATCCGATATGTAATTGCTTTCCGCCAACTAATCCGAGCACTGTCATCGGAACGTGATATTGTAGCATAATCTTTTCTAATCGGGTCAGGTTCTTCTCAGCCACAGATACGATAATACGCGACTGCGATTCGCTAAATAACGCGACTGACGGCATGAACCGTTTTGCAGGAAGATTAACTTTCGCGCCAATGTTTCCAGCGAGACAACATTCCGCGAGTGCGACCGCAAGTCCGCCTTCTGCGCAATCATGTGCGCTATGAATGAATCCGTGCGCAATTGCGGTTAATACTGCTTGATGTAATCTCATTTCTTTTTCTAAATCGAGTGATGGCGGTTTCCCCGCAACGCGGTTATGTATCACTTTCAGATATTCACTACCACCGAGTTCTTCTTTCGTTTCACCAAGGAGAACGATATAATCCGAATCATGTTTAAATCCGAACGTAGTATATCTCCGAGGATTCGATTGATAATGTTCAATCAGACCGAGCATTCCGATAACTGGGGTAGGGTAGATAGCTACTCCTTCCGTTTCATTATAGAAACTCACATTCCCACCCGTTACCGGTGTTCCGAGCGTTTTACACGCTTCTGCGATTCCGTTCACCGCTTCAATGAACTGCCACATAATTTCCGGTTTCTCCGGATTCCCGAAATTCAAACAATCGGTTATCGCAATCGGTTTCGCACCGACACAAACACAGTTTCGCGCCGCTTCCGCAACCGCAATCCGTCCGCCGAGGTTCGGGTCGAGATAACAGTATCGTCCGTTACCGTCGGTAGTTACCGCAATCGCCGTATTCGTTTTTTTGATACGTAACACAGCAGCGTCTCCTTGTCCGGGGAGAACAATTGTATTCGTTCTCACCATATGGTCATACTGTTCGTATATCCACTGTTTACTACCGATATTCGGCGAATTCAGAAGACGCAGTAAAACCTGGTTATAATCGTTCGGTTCTCGTAATTTCGATAAATCTACCGATTGTAACGTATCAATATATTTCGGTTTTTTCGCTGGACGGTTATATACCGGCGCGTCATCCGTTAACGATGATACCGGAATTTCTGCTACGATTTGGTTTCCATCTTTAATCCGCATCATTCCATCAGTTCGAACTTTGCCGATAACCACCGCTTCCAAATCCCATTTTGCAAATATCTGTTTAATTTTCTGTTCGTACCCTTTTTTCCCGCAAATAAGCATTCGTTCCTGCGATTCCGATAACATCACTTCATACGGTGTCATACCGGTTGCACGACGCGGAACTTTTGCTACATCTATTTCAATCCCACTTCTTCCTTTCGCTGGCATCTCGCAACTTGAACAGGTTAACCCAGCGGCGCCCATATCCTGAATTCCAACAATATAATCCTGTTTCATCAATTCCAGACACGCTTCCAGCAGTTTCTTTTCCATAAACGGGTCACCGACTTGCACGGACGGTCGGTCTTCCTGCGAATGTTCATCCAGTTCTTCTGAGGCGAACGTGCATCCATGAATCCCGTCACGGCCAGTCGTCGACCCGACATAGATTATCGGATTATCTTTCCCGCAGGCTATCGCTTTATAAATCTTATCTGTTTTAACTAACCCGACACACATCACGTTCACCAAACAGTTATCCCGATACGTCTCTTCAAAATATACTTCACCGGCAACCGTCGGAATTCCCATACAGTTTCCGTAGCCGGCAATCCCCGCAACAACACCGGATAAAAGATGTTTCGATTTCGGGTCGTTCAACTGCCCGAACCGGAGCGAGTTTAATGACGCTATCGGTCGCGCGCCCATGGTGAAAATATCGCGGATAATTCCGCCAACTCCGGTCGCTGCGCCCTGATACGGTTCAACTGCGGACGGATGATTATGCGACTCGATTTTCATCACGATCGCGAGCCCGTTTCCGATATCGATGATTCCAGCGTTTTCGCCTGGACCTTGCAAGATGCGCGGTCCGTTCGTCGGGAATTTTTTCAGATGAATCCGAGAACTTTTATAACTGCAATGTTCTGACCACATCACCGAATATATCCCGAGCTCAGTAAGAGTCGGCTGTCGGCCAAGAATATCAAGTATCCGCTGAAATTCTTCTTGGGTTAACCCATGTTGTTCGATTAATTCCGGGGTTATATCAGTGGTGCAAATATGGTTATTTCGCATAAGGTATATTTCTTATTATAACTTGATTTTATTTGAGTTATATCTGATATTTAATGTTAATTATTGAGATTGTTACCTATGTTTGCAAACGGAGTAGAGTGGGTATTGCTCAAAGCAATTCCCACCCAACTCCACTCAATCTCGTCTATTAATCGCCAATCATTTACGCAATTGCGAACCTGTTCAGAATCGAATCGAAAATCAGTTTACCATCCGCTGAACCGAGAATCGGTTCCGACGCTCGTTCCGGATGTGGCATTAGTCCGAGAATATTCTTATCCCGATTACAGATGCCAGCGATGTTATCAAGCGAACCGTTCGGATTTGCGTTCGCCGTGATTCTGCCGTTCGGCTCGCAGTAGCGGAATATGATTTGGTCATTTTTAATCAATTCTTGATAACCTGATTCGTCGATGTAATAGTTCCCTTCACCATGAGCAATCGGGATTTTCAAGACTCGGTTCGGTTGGCATACGTTGGTAAACGGCGTTTCGGTATTCTCGGTTCGGATATAAACATATTTGCAAATAAACCGTAGCGTGGTATTTCGGCGCATCGCCCCAGGAAGAAGCCCTGCTTCAAGCAGAATCTGGAATCCGTTACAGATACCGAGCACAAGCCCGCCGTTATTAGCAAATTTTATTACCGATTGCATGATGGGCGAGAATCGTGCAATTGCGCCGGTTCGCAGATAATCCCCGTAACTGAACCCGCCAGGAAGAATAATCAAATCGCAGTTCTGTAACGAATGTTCTTTATGCCAGATATATACTGTTTCCTGTTTCAGAACATGTTTACTTACATAGTAACAATCATGGTCACAATTTGACCCTGGAAAAACGATAATTCCAATTTTCATAATTTTTTATACCTAAGAACCATACATACTCGAAGAACACCAAGAATACGCAGTCAAACTTTGTGCCTTGGTGCCTTTGTAGTAGATTTTATTCTATTGAATAGTGGTAATCCTCAATAACAGGATTCGCGAGAAGCTGGTCACACATTTTATGCACCTGTTTTTCAACCGTTTTTTTATTCTTGCCGTTAATTTCCAGTTGGATGAACCGACCGACACGCACCTCAGCGACTTCTTTAAATCCGAGCGAATGTAACGCGTTCTGCACCGCTCTCCCTTGCGGGTCAAGCACCGATTTTTTTAATGTTACATAAATATTAACTTTGAACATTTTTACGCTCCTAAAAATCTTAACTGCAAAGTCGCAAAGTAGGCAGAAAGGATACTATCATGTTGATACTATCTTAATTCTTTACAACGTAACCACGCCTAAACGTTCTTTGCAGTTAACTTTTGATATTAGGCTTAAGTGGTATTGTAAACGAGAACGTGCTGCCTTTTTCCGGTTCGGATTCAACCCAGATACGACCGCCGTGCGCCTCTATTGCTAGTTTGCAAAAGGTTAATCCGAGTCCGGTATCAAATTTTTTTCCAAGTTTTTTCGTCTCAACTTGCGTGAATTTATCGAAAATTTTATCCTGATATTCTTTCGGTATCCCTTCTCCATTATCAATAACATTAACCTGAATCATCTGGTCCTGCGGGTTGAACGATGCGGTAACTTTAACCTGCCCCTCGTTCGGATACGTATGTTTAATCGCATTGCTGATTAAGTTAGTTAACACCCGATATAATAATCCTTTATCCGCATTCAGCGGTGGGAGATTATCCGGAATATCCATAGATAAGGTTTTATTATCCGGTTCCGCAAGGATTTTCAATGATTCAAGATTCTGTTCAACGATTTCACGCAGCGGAAAGGTTTCATATTTTAATTTAAGTTGCCCTTCTTCCATTCGGCTGATATCCAATAGATTCGCAATCATATTCAGGAGATACTCGCTATTCCGATACGCATCGTTTAACGGTTTAACCTGTTTCTCCGGCACTTCCCCGAGCATATTTGACGTTACTATCCGCAGATAACCCATAATTGCGGTTAACGGATTTTTTAAATCGTGAACAATCATATGGGTTAATCCATCTTTCAATTGAGCGAGTTCAATGAGTTTCTGGTTCTGCTCGGCAACGGTTCGATAACTTTCCTGCAATGCATCGTTCAACCGTTTGATACGCAGCAGCGATTTAACGCGAGTGAATAATTCTTCTTTATTAAACGGTTTGGAGATAAAATCATCTGCACCAACTTCAATCCCTTTAATTTTATCTTCAATATCCTGCAATGCGGTAACCATTACGATGGGGATAAATTGGGTTTTCGGATCGTTTTTTAATCGCGAGCAGACTTCATAGCCATCTATTCCCGGCATCATAATATCTAACAGAATGATATCCGGTGGGTCTTGCTCAACTTTCTGTAACGCTTCTTCGCCGTTATATGCTTTAATCACACGATATCCTTCCAGTTTGAGATACGCTTCAAGTAACGTCACATTCTGTTCGATATCATCTACTACCAGGACTGTAGCTTTCGGGGAATTTTGTGTGTCCATAGTTTTATTCTACTCTTGTTGAGAATACCTCGGTATATTTTCTTTTGGGTTAAAACCCAATTGGTTTTTGCATCTTGAATTCCCCGAGTTAAAACTCAGGGCTAGGCATAATCAATCAATATATATATTTTTTTTTCGGATTGCAAGGTTACGAACCTAGTGCATCATGATAAATTGGCTAGCCCCTATCTTTAGATAGGGGGAACAATGTTGCTCTCTGCATTGGGGCTTCAGCCCAGCAGCTCAAAACTCGAGACTGTTAATTATTAATTTTTATTTGGAATCGTAAAAATAAACGTACTGCCTTTACCGAGTTCGGATTCAACCCAGATTTTCCCGCCATGTAGTTCAACTAACCGTTTGGTTAACGCTAACCCGAGTCCGGTACCTTCATATTTCCGTGCGCGTGAACCATCGACTTGTTCGAATTCGTTGAATATCCGTTCCTGGTCTTCTTTAGCAATCCCGATTCCAGTATCTTGCACCGCAATCTGAACCGCATTACTTGCTAGCTGAACGAAAATCGATATCGTTCCATTCTCAGGCGTAAATTTTATCGCGTTACTTAATAAATTATACATAATCTGTTTAAACCGACTGTGGTCAACCGTAACCGAGGTTATCTCCGGAGCAATTTCACGCTGTATCTGAATATTTTTCTTTTTCGCTAACGACCGAACGATAGCTTGCACTTCATCTAATAATTGCACTAAAGGTAACGGTTCTGGATGTAATTCAATTTTACCAGCGTCAACTTTCGCTAAATCGAGTATATCATTTATCAGGGCTAACAGATGTTTTCCGCTGGTTACAATATTATTTATATATAGTGACTGTTGTTCATTTAGCGGACCGTACGCTTGTTCTTTTAATAGTTCCGCAAACCCAAGAATAGAATTTAACGGGGTACGCAGTTCATGACTCATATTCGCAACAAATTCAGATTTCAATCGGTCAGCTTTCCGTAACCGGAGATTCGCATATTCCAATGCAGCGGTTCGTTCTTTCACTTTCTGTTCCAATTCAGCATACGATTTCTGGAGTTGTTCCGCCATCGAATTGAACGCAACCGCAACTTGACTCAGTTCATCGCTGCTGGTTATGGGTAATCGAACATCGAGCTTCCCCGCAGCAATTTGTTCTGCTCCCTGCCGTAACTCTTCTAACGGTTTGGTGAGATATCGAGCGAAGATTATACTAGTTGTAACCGAAACGGCTACCGCTACTGCAGCCGCAATTAAGATACTACTAACTACTCCGCGATAAATTACATCCGCAATATCTTGAGGAACCGCATGGATCACTGAGGTGAGAAACGGTATCATTGTTACCGTAATGATCATAACGGTTATCAAAATGATGATAACAAACGACCAGATTATTCGACGTTGTATCGTCCATTTCATATTAGCCAAATGTCAAATGAATTACAGAGCTCAAAATATCGAAAAGCTGACTGAACAACATAAAATCGGAACACCAGAAGAACGATGGGAACATTCAGATTTATTGTTCCATTTTTATTGTTCCATTTTCAGGTTTTAAGTCCTTTCTACTGTTTTCTCTTTGATATTGGAATTTAAGATTTGGGATTTAACAAACTACTCCCATTCGATAGTACTCGGTGGTTTCGAACTGATATCATAAACCACGCGGTTAACCCCTTTAACTTCATTAATAATCCGATTACTGATTTTGCCTAACAAGTCATACGGCAACGGTACCCAATCTGCGGTCATCCCGTCTTCGCTATGCACCGCCCGTATCGCTATCACATGTTCATACGTTCGTTCATCGCCCATAACGCCAACCGTTTTAACCGGAAGTAATACCGCAAATGATTGCCAGAGTTTCGTATACCATCCAGCTCGTTTGATTTCTTCAACGACAATATGGTCAGCGAAACGTAAGATATCCAATCGCTCTTGATTCACTTCACCGAGAATACGAACCGCTAAACCAGGACCGGGGAACGGTTGACGTTGCAGAAATTCTGCCGGGATACCGAGTTCTTTCCCCAGCAATCGGACTTCATCTTTAAACAATTCTTTCAACGGCTCGATGAGTTTTAGTTTCATTTTTTCGGGGAGCCCGCCGACATTATGATGCGATTTAATCGTCGCTGACGGTCCTTTCGTTGACCGACTTTCAATTACATCCGGATACAGCGTTCCTTGCGCTAAAAACTCAACCTGGGTGAGTTTCTTCGCTTCCGATTCGAACACGCGGATAAATTCTCTTCCGATAATTTTCCGTTTCTGTTCCGGGTCAGTTACTCCAGCGAGTTTTTTTAGAAATCGATCAGTTGCATCAATATACTTTAATTGGATACCAAATGTTTTCCGAAATAACGAGTTCACTTTTTCCGCTTCGTTCAGACGTAATAATCCATTGTTAACAAAAATACAGGTTAACGCATTGCCAATCGCGCGATGCATTAAAACCGCAGTTACCGTTGAATCTACTCCGCCACTAACCGCACAAATCGCTTTTTTTCTCCCGACCGTTTCGCGAATATGGTGAATTTCTTTTTGAATAAAGGAAGACATGGTCCAATTCGGTTGACAATCGCAGATTCGGAATAAAAAGTTTTTGAGCATGTGCGTTCCGAATTCAGTATGGACAACTTCCGGATGAAACTGGACTCCGTAGATTTTTTGTTTCCCATCGGCTATCGCTGCAATTGGTGTATTAGAGCTTTTCGCCAACTGAATGAATCCCGGCGGCATAATGACTACTTGGTCACCGTGACTCATCCAGACGGTTTGTCGGCGAGGTAGCTGCGCAAAAAGTTTGTTCGGTTTCAGTATCTGGATAGTAATACGCCCGTATTCGCGTCTATGGTCCGGTTCAACTTTTCCACCGAGTAAATGTCCGATAACCTGCATTCCATAACAGATCCCGAGGAGAGGGATATTAAGCTTAAAAATATCACTATCCGGTAACGGGGCATCCTTGCTATATACACTGGCAGGACCACCGGAAAGAATCAATCCACTAGGTTTCTTTCCTTGAATATGGGTAGCTGAAATTGTTGGAGCGACAATTTCGCAATAAACGTTTAATTCACGGATACGACGCGCGATAAGTTGCGTATATTGTGACCCGAAATCCAGAATTAAAATCATGATTGATTACTCAGATTATTAGATTTGCTTATATAGATTCAATCATTCAATCACCGCAATCATTAAAAAATTGCGGTAATCAAGTTTTATGATATTCATAGTATCTAGCAGTGCAATCAGTTGTCAAGTAGAAAATGTAGGGTATAGCTTGAGATTGTTTAAGCAAAAAAATTTGATTGCTATCAAATCCGAACTGTCATTGTATAATTCAAGGAAATCTGATAGAATAAATACCAAATTCAAAGATATTTAATCATTGAATATGATAACGGTTCGTTCTTAATAGTAGCGAACCTATTTTTTTTATCTTGGTATAAAAAGGGAGTAAAATTATCTACTATGCAATATCGTGAATTCGGGAACATGGGTATTAGGTTATCTCGACTTGGATTTGGAGCGATGCGATTACCCATGAAAAATTCGGAACAGGTTGATGAAGAGGAATCCATTCGGATAATCCATCGTGCGTTTGAACTCGGAGTGAATTATATTGATACTGCGTATATGTATAACCGTGGACAGAGTGAAATCGTGGTTGGTAAAGCGGTGAATAGCTGGAAAAAAGGTAACATTTATGTTTCAACGAAAAATCCTAAAAATAACGAGACCGGAACAGTCTGGCGCGCATGTTTAGAAGAGCAGTTGAAAAAACTCAATCGCGATTATATTGATATCTATCACATGCATGGAATTAACTGGAAACAGTTTGAAGAGAATATCAGTAAACCTGGCGGACCACTCGATGCTGCATATCGAGCGAAAGAAGAAGGATTGATTCATCATCTTTCATTTTCGTTCCACGATAAACCAGAAATGCTGATTAAATTAGTTGATACCGGAGTTTTTGAATCGGTTACCGTGCAATATAATCTGCTTGACCGAAGTAATGAATCTGCAATTGCTTATGCTCATCAAAAAGGGCTTGGAGTCGTGGTTATGGGACCGGTTGGCGGAGGAAGATTAGCTGCACCGTCTGAACCGATTCAGAACCTTATTCCTGGTGGATTTAAAAGTACGGCGGAAGCAGCGTTACGGTTTGTGTTTGCGAATCCGAATGTCGATGTCGCTATTTCTGGTATGAATACGATAGCTATGGTTGAAGAGAACTGCGCGGTTGCTAGCCGAACCGATGCATTATCTCCTGAAGAACAACAGCGGATGCGAGATATGTTAGAAGAAAATAAACGGTTAGCTGATTTATATTGTACCGGCTGTGGCTACTGTATGCCGTGTCCGAATGAAGTTAATATACCGGTGAATTTTCGATATATGATTTACTATCGAGTCTATGGATTAAAGGACACCGCAAAAAATTTATATCGCAAAATCGGTTCTACAGAAACCTGGTGGGTCAAAGGGAAAAATGCGGCGGCGTGTGTCGCTTGTGGTGAATGCGAACCGAAATGTCCGCAAAAAATCCCGATAATAGCTCAGTTGAAAGAGACCGCTGAAACTTTAGGAGAATAAATTTTATGTTTAATTAAAAGCAGATTCACCATTGGTTAGTTTGCGTTTTATTGTTGATAGCCAATAGCAAACTCCGAACGCTAGAGTTTGTTTCCCTGCCATTTTGGCACGTTCCCCCGTAATTATTATAACTTAAGTGAAATCAAGCATACTATTTTATATACTACAAATGAATTTGACAAAATCTCGTCATGTATCATATCATATTTAGTCAATTATTTTTTATCAAGGGGGTAGATTGGTATGGTGAAAAGAGTAATTGTAATGGTATTACTTTCCGCAAGTTTATTGGTTTCAGTTAGTTTCAGTGCACCGTTAAAAGTTGCAGTTTTAGATTTTCGTAATACTAGCGGGTATGGAGGTCCGTGGCATATCGGTGGCGGAATAGCGGATATGTTAGCGACAGCGTTATTTAAAACGAATAAATTCGATGTTATTGAACGAGAACGGATAGATTTGATTCTGAAAGAACAGAAGTTTCAGCAGACCGATATGGTAGATGAATCTTCTGCAGTTGAAATTGGAAAACTGCTCGGTGCCAATGTTATTATAACCGGGAATGTAACCGAATTCGGGGTTAAACGCAGTGGACTTGATTTTGACCGATTCGCTCCGCAAGGGTTACGCGGGTTATCGGTGAAAACGCAAACGGTACGGGTTGCATTAGATGCACGAATGATTGATGTTGAGACTGGAAGGTTGATTGCTGCGGAATCAGCGGATGCCTCACATTCTTCTGGGAACATTGGAATCGGGATTGAAAATACCGGATTAGCGTTCGGTGATAAAGGGTTCGATGAAACTTCTGCCGGAAAAGCGACTCGGGAAGCGGTTAATAAAATGGTGCAGAAAATTGTTGCGAGTTTATATTCGGCACAAGTCGCTTCCGTAGATGGCGATGAAGTTATCATTAACATCGGTAAAAATGATGGGGTTAAAATCGGGGATATGTTCGAAATCAAATCGTTAGGTAAACCGATTATCGATCCTGCCACAGGGAAAGTGCTAGGGTATAAAAAATCCGCTACCGGAAAGATTAGAATCGTTTCGGTTGAGGATACGTTTGCTACCGGAACGTTAATTGAAGGAGTAGCTAAAGAACGAGATGTCGTAGAAAAAATTGAGAAAAAGAAATAAGGTTTTGAAATAAAACGCAATAGAGATTTCCACCGCAGGACGGTGACGAGATTGGTATGGAATTTAACAAATTGATTAAAATAATTGTAGGGTTTGGTTTATTAGGTATTGGTTCAGGTGCGATTGGTAAACCAATAGTTATTCAACCATGGCAGAAAGAACCGATTCTGCTCCCTGTGGTTTCAACCACTTTTAAACAAACAGCAAATTCTGCTCAACTACGGTTGCTTACGAAATATTATGCGGTCGAACAAGCATATACCGAACTGAATGCGTTCATTCTTGCATTACCAATTGATAGCACGAGAACTATTCAAACGATTCTCGAGAAACGGCCGCAGTGTATTCCAGCCATAGATAGAGCTGTTCGGACAAAATCAGTCATAACCGGATTCGAATATACTTCTGATTCGAGCGCGCAGATAACGATTATGCTTGAACCGAAAGTAATCATCGATATTCTCGGTTCGTATATGAAACCGGAGAAACCGCCGAAACCAATCGAATCAGAAAAACCTAAAAAGTCAAAAAAAATTAAATCAGAGACAGTGAAAAAAGGAAATACAGATAACGAGAATAACCTAAGTCTCAAGCAGACGCAATCATCAAGTACGACAGCAACCGTACTTCCAACACAACCTGATGATAAAAAAGAAAAATTATCACCCAAAAATTCTGCTACTCCATAATCGGTTAGCTCAAGAGTATGGTAAACCGAGGTGGCAACCAGGTTATGACCCGTTAACCGAACTGATTTTCACCGTATTATCCCAACATACGTCCGATAGTAATCGGGATATAGCGTTCGCTCGGTTACGGAAAAAATTCCCAAACTGGGAATTGGTTCGTGATGCGCCGAAACAGGAAGTCGCTGAAGCGATACGAACCGCAGGATTATGGAAAATCAAATCTGCTCGGATTCAATCGCTCCTACGGATGATAACTGAGCGATTCGGTAAACTCAGTCTAGATTTTTTAGCTAAGTTGGATACAAATCAAGCGAAAGAAATCCTATTGTCGTTAGATGGCGTTGGATTAAAGACCGCAGCGTGTGTCCTCCTATTTTCATTACATCGCCCCTTGTTTCCAGTAGATACCCATATATTTCGTATTACCAAACGAGTTGGACTTATTCCGCAAAAAGCAACCCCGGATGATGCTCATCAGATTTTGCAGGAGAGTGTTCCTGGAAAAATCATGTATCCATTTCATATCAATTTAATTCGGCACGGGAGACTCATTTGTAAAGCGGAACGTCCGGAATGTAACCAGTGTTGTATCTACGACCAGTGTAAATACTATTCTAAGTCCAAACTCAATAACTAAAACCCAGTATAAAAGGTTAGGCCTATACTTTAATCAATCTGCAGAATATCCAGAAACAATCAATAATTGTAATGTTTGAATAGAACATATATGGTATCAGTCAAATCTAAAATTCTTGTCGTTGATGATGACCCGAACTCACTTGCCGCTATGGGAGAAGCGTTAGAGCGAGCAGGCTATGAAATTCTTTTAGCGCGTAATGGCACAGAAGCGTTTCAAATATTGACTGCGACACCGCCGGATTTAATTCTAACCGATTTGAAAATGCCGAGTATTGATGGACTTGAAATTTTAAATGCTGCCCGTCGAATCGACCCGAATATTAGCGTGATTATCATCACTGGATACGGCACAGTTGAAAGTGCAGTTGAAGCGATGAAATCCGGAGCGGAACATTATTTAATGAAACCGATTAATCTAGAAGAATTACGGGTCGTAGTTAAGAATGCGCTGGAAAAACAGAAATTAATTCATGAAAATATCCAACTGAAGAAGAAAATCGAGCAGAAATATGGATTTGAAAATATCATCGCCAATTCGAAAGAAATGCACGAAATTATTGAAACGATAAAGCAGATTGCGCCAACTCGAGCGAATGTATTGATCACTGGAGAAAGTGGAACCGGGAAAGAATTAATTGCCAACGCGATTCATTATCATAGTAATCGTGCGTGGGCACCGCTGGTGAAACTCCATTGTGCAGCTTTAGCGGAAGGAGTGTTAGAGAGTGAATTATTCGGACATGAAAAAGGTGCGTTTACCGGAGCGATTCGGAGTCGGAAAGGGATGTTCGAACTAGCGGACACCGGCACATTATTTTTAGATGAAGTAAGTGAGATTCCGTTATCTACACAAGTTAAACTACTGCGCGTGATTGAAGAGCAGGAATTTATGCGAGTTGGCGGGACGAAAAGTATTTCCGTTGATGTGCGAATCATAGCTGCAACGAATAAAGATTTAAAACAGGCGGTTGCAGAAGGGAAATTCCGGGAGGATTTGTTTTTCCGCTTAAATGTGGTCAGTATTTTTTTCCCGCCGTTACGGAATCGGAAAGATGATATACCGCCGCTGATTAAACGGTTTCTCGAAGAAATTGCAAAAGAAAATAATAGAGTTACGCCACATATTACTCCGGAAGCAATGAATGCGTTAGTTCGCTACGAATGGCCTGGGAATGTTCGCGAGTTACGGAATGTAATTGAAAGTATCGTAGTTACCTTACGTGGGGATACCATCAAGTTGACCGATATTCCGCCGCATATATCAAAGCTTCCCGTATCAACTGGATATTCGGCAGAACTACCGGTCGGATTATCGTTAGAAGAAATTGAAAAAGAAATGATATCCCGGACGTTAAAAAGTGTTAATGGAAATAAAACCAAAGCTGCGGCGATTTTAAAAATCGGGTTACGGACATTACATCGTAAAATTAAACAATATGGATTAACCTAATTGGAATTTCGAGCTATTTTTTGCTATGATATTATAATTTATTTGAATGTTTAATTAACGTTATAGGAGAGTAGATTTATGGCGCTTATCGTTCAAAAGTATGGCGGGAAATCCGTAGCGACACCGGAATTATTAAAAGAAGTAGCAGCGCGGATTATTAAGACAAAACGCGCCGGGAACCAGGTGGTTGTGGTAGTTTCCGCGATGGGTAATACGACTGATAATCTGATTGAAAAAGCAATGCAGGTTAATCCGGAACCTGAGGTTCGCGAACTGGATATGTTGTTAGCTTGCGGTGAACAAGAAGCGGTAGCGTTATTAGCGATGGCAATTTCAGCGCAAGGTGAACCTGCGGTTGGATTTACCGGTCCCCAAGCAGGTATTCATACTGACGGTAAATTTGGTAAAGCGAAAATTACCCGAATTTACCCGAATCGAGTTCAATCCGCATTAGAACAAGGGAAGATTCCGGTTATAGCCGGATTTCAAGGAATAGCCGGTGAATCGGATATCGCTACACTCGGTCGTGGCGGGTCAGATTTAACCGCAGTAGCGATAGCTGCGAGTATTAAAGCGGATGTTTGTGAGAAATATACCGATGAAGAAGGGGTATATACAGCAAACCCGAAATTAGTTAAAGATGCGCGGAAATTAGAGGTTATTTCGTATGATGAGATGATTGAATTAAGTTCGTTAGGCGCAAAGGTTCTGCAGGCGCGATCAGTATTATTTGCGAAAAAACATAATGTTCCGATTCGGGTTCGGTCGAGTATGAGCGACGACCCTGGAACGTTGATTACTAAGGAGGTAAAAGGTATGGAGCAAGCGGTGGTGAGTTATGTTATCCCAAGTAAGAATGAAGCAAAAGTAACGATTGTGGGTGTTCCGGATAAGCCGGGAATTGCTGCGTTGGTATTCGGTAAACTAGCAGAAAAAGAGATTAGTGTTGATATGATTATTCAGAATGTAAGTGAAGCTGGGAAAACAGATATAACCTATACCGTTGCGAAAAGCGATTATAAAGAGGCTATCAAAGTATCCGAATCGTTGAAGAAAGAAATCGGCGCGCGCGAAGTGAAAGGAGACGATAAAATCGGGAAAATCTCCGTTGTCGGGGTTGGAATGCGAAGCGCGCCGGGAATAGCGGCAACGATGTTTTCTGCGCTTGCAGAAAAAGGAATTAATATCGAGATGATTAGCACTTCTGAAATTCGGATATCCTGCGTTATAGATGAGAAGCATCTTGATACTGCAGTGAAAGTATTACATGAGAAGTTTGAGTTAGGGAAACGTCAGCCAGGTGCATAGAGAAAATTTCAGAACAATCGTTCGGGATTGCTTTAGGATGGTTCATTACTTGAGTGGTTGAGCAATCCCGTTTTTTATTTCCGGGAGATGTTACTGACTACCGAATAAGTCATTTCAAGAAAGCAAGATCGTATGCTATAATTTTTTAGCATTTAGGATTTGAGATTCGTCATTTTTAATTGGAGGGTTAGCCCTAATTGGTAAGGCACCTGACTTGAAATCAGGCGGGCTTTCTGCCCATGGGGGTTCGAGTCCCTCACCCTCCGCCATCCAACGCTGCCAATCCGGATGGCAAATCATATGTGATATAATTTTTCCTCGTAATCAAATCAAGTTTTTTAAGGAAGCCAATTCTAATGGTCTGGAGAGGTGGCCGAGTCGGCTGAAGGCAGCCGCCTGCTAAGCGGTTGTGGGGCCTTAAAAGCTTCACCCAGGGTTCGAATCCCTGCCTCTCCGCCAGTTTCTGTTGAAACTTCGTCTAGGAAGCTATCTAGCATTCCAACCTATCTATAAGAACCTCATAGAGTCCAGAATGACAGCACTAATTTACGTGAACCCACATTTTGCATGAGCAGTATAAGGTATAGACTAAAGCAGTTGCCCTGGTAAGGGCGATTAGGTTTAGCCCAACATCCCATGCTGGGGAAACTGATTAGCCCCGACCTTCAGGTCGGGGAGACGAGATTAGTACTATGTGGGCTTCAGCCCAGAATCCGCCTGCAGTAACGCAAGCTGTCAGCCTGTAGAAAGTTACCACTCGTGGCTAGGCAGACCGATCAGTCGTCCCTGACGGGACTAGCGGTATGGTGGTTCATCCTGCCCCAGCCATGAATGGCTGGGCTAGTATCAATCATCCCTTCGGGATTGACAAGAAGCAATTTTGGCACCGCAAAGAGTGCAGAGACCGAAAAGATTCTACTTGGTTATCCCTGGTAAGGGCGATTGAAATTAGTCCAGCATGCCATGCTGGATTCTGTGCGAAAGAAAAACGACGTAGTCCCACTCGGAACGGTTGAATGAAAAAGAATCTTTTCACCGCCGAGACCGCTGAGTTTCTTCTCGGTTATAATAGACTGAACTAAATTTCCCTTAGCGGATCCAGCGTTCTCTCCGGTGAGCGAAAGAAAAGTTTTACATTCTGCGTTGATTAACTCTTCTACATCGTGGTATGATTAGTTAAATAAATAAGCCGGATGTAGTATCGGGGTTAGAACGAGAATATCCTGAATAGCTTCGTTTCTTTCCGCTTGAACTTCGCATTATCATCGAAGTTAATCGGGATTTCGAATTTTAAATGAAACCGATTATAACCCAGCGAATTTTTTTAGTATTATTTTTTGTAACATTAACATTATCAATATTTTTGTTCAGTTCAAACGCTGTAGCAGTTGCCGGTGCGGTATCAATCAATCTGGAGCAGAAAACTGCATTTAAATTACTCAGGTCGGATGAACAGAGTATCATGGTTTTATTTCGTCCGGTTAAACCTCTAGAAAAATCATCGATTCCATTTCAGACTTATATAGCGTTGCCACAACAGGGTATTCCGGAAGTTAATATACCTGCATTCATCTGCCAGATTTGGACTAACGATACACTCGTTCAAACTGTTAAGAATGATACTGCGATAGTTCCGCAATCGGATTTATTCCGTTTGGTTACGTTAGATGAATCGCAGTATATTCGTGATGTGCGTGTTTCGCGATTAACCGTTAAACCTATTCTCGATTCTGGAACACAAAAGAAGATATTCACCGAATTAACGATTGAAATCAAATTGAAGGTATCTTCAGGCAATCAACCTATAGTTATTCCAACCGTTGATACTACCGTTAAACGGATTGGATTAGAAAAAATTCTTGCGGATTTGGTACTGAACTATATGGAAAGTTTCAAGTTTCGCGGGTTACCTGCGCTGACAACGCAAACCTATTCGGAGTATCCTGGATCAATTGTTTCATGGCATCAAGGGAATAGAACCAGTTGGGCGTGTATAACTGCGACACAATCCGGGTTCTATAAATTCTCCCGGTCGGATTTAACGCATCTTGGAATTGATCCTGCGCAGGTTGATTTAACCAGACTGCAATTATTCTTGCAGGGGAAAGAGATTCCATTACAGATTTATGAATCGATTTGGAACGATACGTTCATTCTCTTTTATAACGCGCCGATTGATTCGCCGTATACGAATACGAACGTATATTGGTTAACCTGGCAAGGGCAGACGGGAATTCGGACAGAAGTTTACCCCCTGGTATTTCAGCGAAATTGGAGCGGTGAAACAATAACCCGAATTCGGGATACGATTCGGTTAGAAGAAAATCGGTTGTTTGAAGAGACCGTAGTAGCTCCAGCATCGGGGAATGACCGTTGGTTTTGGAAAATCCTTAAAGTTAAGAAGCCGGTCGAGTTCGTGATTCCGCTGTATAGTTTGGATACTGCGGGATTAAGTTTCGATACCGCATCGTCGTTCTGCCAATTATCAATCAATTTTTATGGCAAATCTGAACCGACCGGCGGTGAAGACCACCACGTTCGGATTTATCTAAACCAGCAGGTTCTTGACGAACTTCGTTGGGCAGGCAAAACTGAAAAACATTATACTCGCTTTATTCCTGTTAGTCAACTTACTATCGGGATGAATACAATCCAGCTCGAATTACCAGGAGATACTACCTTTCGTGAGCAAGATGAAGTTTATCTCAATTATATCCAGCTTGAATATCCGCGAGTATTGAGAACCGAAAACGGGTTCCTAACCTTCCAAACCGACCAGATTGTTGCACAAACCACATCAACAACCGATAACGTCTTGGCAGAAGTTACGCTTGAACCTGGTCTAACCGATTATTTTGTCTGGCAGCTTGATACTTCTGGGAAACCGAGACAATTAGCGTTACCGATAACCAAGAATCGGCTTCTGATTCCGATTTACTCTGGTTCAGCGAACAACAAATATACATATATAGTTCAATCGTTATCAGCTGTATCAACCATTACACTATACCGATACGTTCCCAGAGATGATTTGCGAAATATTAACCAGCAAGCAGACTATATTATCATAACACATTCACTATTTACTTCAATTGCGGAACGATTCGCTATCGAACGCCGCAACCAAGGTTTAACCGTTCGTATTGTTCATATAGAAGATATTTACGACCAATTCAGTTACGGGATATTTGATCCGCGAGCTATTCGTTCATTCTTACAGTATGTCTTCTATTATTGGAAAAAGCCGGCTCCGAATTATGTACTTCTCATTGGAGATGCTAGTTCGGACTATCTCGGGAATTTTGCAAACGGTGTAATCAATTATGTCCCTTCATATCGTAAGTATATTATTGGCGGAGATTGCGCTTCCGATATGTGGTATACAGAAATTAGCGGAACCGATATTATTCCGGATATGCTGATCGGTCGGATTTCAGTCAATAATCTCGATGATGCGGAGACGATTTTTAATAAAATTTTCCGATATGAACAGAGACCGAACTATGGCATTTGGCGGCAATCGGTTCTGCTAGTTGCAGATGACGGGTTCGAAGAAAATTGTCAGCGGCTAGAACAAGCATATATTCCGCAAGCATATATTTCACGGCACATCAATTTGCGTGAGTTCGGATTAGAAGATAATTTCTTTTTACCGACCAGCGTGAAAAGTAAAATCAGTTTAGAATGTAACCGTGCGCTGCTTGATGCGCTCGACCATGGAAATTTAATGACCATCTATTTCGGGCACGGTTCGCCGAATGTATGGACGCATGAACGAATCCTATTCGGGGGCGATTCGAAAAATAGCGATATGAAAAAGTTAACTAATGGTGATAAATTAACGTTCGTTGTGAATTTAACCTGTTCAACCGGCGGGTTCGATTATCCGCAGAAACCGTGGAATATCTGCATTTCAGAGGATATGCATCGAGCGAAATCTGGTGGTGCAGTAGCGTTATATTGTCCGTCCGGGTTAGGGTTCACGCCGCAACATCAAACGATGACCGAATTCTTAACCAAAGCGATTTTTTGGGATAACCAGCGAGTGCTCGGCGATGCTATCGGCCAATCGGTAATCGAATATGCGTTTGAGAAGAAAAACGATTTGATGCCGGAAATGTTTATCTTATTCGGAGACCCGGCAATGAACTTAGCGGTGCCGAAATCAACATTTGCAATGACCGCAACTCCACAGTGTATACCGATTAAACAACCGGGTAAAGTTCTGGTTGCGAATCAGCAGAAACTACCGTTTAATAACGGGTACGGTGAATTAACTGATACGGTTAATCCGCAGTCGTTTCCGATAAAACTAGCATCGCCCGGATTCAAACAAAGTATAACAATTCCTGCATCTGATACGGCACAATCAATTTTCATCCGAGGTTATCTTGCGGATACTACATCGAATCTCGATGCCGTCGGTTCAACGAAAATATCCGTCGATTCGGTTCAGCTGGATATTGATATCCAGCGCAATCCGAACAGAACCGTCGGGAAATCGTCGGTAGCAGTGATAATAACCAATCGGAGTCAATTTCCGTTGGATAGCGTAACTGTAACTGTTTGTGTTGGGAAAGATACTGTTATATCGAAACGAATTGCCGGAATATTCAAAGAGAACGCTAGGTTAACATATCCTATTCAACTCAATGCTGGACTAAATGTGGTGCAGGTTCAGGTTACAGCTGAAAATCAGATGTTTCTGAGCAAGCAGGTTATTCCGGTCAATTTTCCACAGGGTTCTACGACGAAATTATCTCTCGCTCCGGAAGAGATTTCGTTAAGTCCATCGCCAGCGGTTGCCGGTGAAGTAGTTAGAATTTCGATACCGGTCTATAATTTAGGTTCAATGTCCAGTGAATCTACGCAAGTTAGTTTATGGAACGGACAGAGCCAAATAGACCGCGAACAGATAATACATTCAATTCCTGCATATAGCAGCTATACAGTTTCATTCACTTGGAATACTCGCGGGAAATCTGGAAAGCAAGAATTATTACTTCGTGTGAATCAGCAGGAGTTTGCGCGGTTCACAACCGAATTATATAAACCTGCTGATGTTGCGATTCAGCCGGCTGATATTTATTTTCATAAAGCGAAATATACCGATGGTGAAACGGTATTCATACTTGCGACAGTGCGCAATCTAGGCGATGTGCCGGCGAAACAAATTGAGATAACCGGATTCGATGGAGACCCGCGTCGCGGTGGAAGAATCTTAGATAATTTAGCTAGCTGGGAAACGATAACGATTCCGGAAATCCCAGGAAATAGCACATACCTGGTTAAACTCCGCTGGGATGCATATAATAATGCTGGCGACCACGAACTGTTTATCCAACTTGACCGGAGTAATCGGATACCGGATGTGAATCGCGAGAACAATCTTGCATCGAAAAAACTCCATATTCGAACGAAACCGAATCTGGATATAACGAATAAAGATATTATCAAGAGTCCGGATGTAAAAACATCGCGAAGAGTAACCTTAGTTGCTACGGTGAAAAATATCGGAGAAACGGAAGCGGAAAACGTGCTTATCCAGTTTTACGACGGGGAAGATAAAGAAACGCGAATTGCGATTGGAGATGAAATCGTGGTACCGCTACTTAACGCAGGAGAAGAATATACTGCGCAGGTTGATTGGATTGTTCCGGAAGAGAAACGGAAACATAATATCAATGTTGAAGTTGGTACGAAACAAAGTGTCTGGAAAACCTTCGAATCGTTACCGCCGTCGAGATGACATAAAGAAATCCGAGATTCGTAGTTTACCGCAGAGACCGCCGAGACAGCCGGATTCTTCCGGTTATTCTGGGTTAAAACCCAGTGAGAGTGTTGATTCATTCCCAGAGGTAACACTCAAGGTTATGCAACAGGTGTAGTCGTCCCTAAAGGGACTAGCGGCGCTGTTATTTATCGTGACCCAACCATGTATGGCTGGATTAACATCAATCATCCCTTCAGGATTAACAAGAAACAATTTTTTCACCGTAGAGAACGCAGAGTTCTTCTCGGTCATAAACCAAACCAATTTTTCTCAGCGAGCTCAGCAATCTCTGCGGTGAGCAAACTCGGGTTGGAGACTTCCATAGAACGAAGTATCGGAAGAACCAAACGGTTGTTCAGATTCTTAGGTTTTTCGTTCTTTATTCAACTTTATGGACTTAACTCAGATTCCGTTTGAAGACCGGAAAACTGCGGAAAAAAATCTGCTACGTTTATCCGAAAATCTATTCGACCCGAGCGTGTTCCCGCGGATTCAACCACAGCTGGTGAAGTTACTCGCTGGTTCTCCCGACCCGGATTTAGCGTTAACTAATTTCGAACGCTACGCTTCTGCGGTATTGAATAAAACTGAACTATATACCTTCCTAGCGAATAATCCAGTAGCGTTTGAATATTTAATTCGATTATTTAGCGCTAGCCAGTTCATCACCGATGTGTTGATTCGCAATCCGGAATATTTCGATTGGCTTCTTGAAGACCGAGAGCTCCGAATGCAAAAAGGATACCACGAGTTATGTCTGGAGTTGCGTAGTTTACTGTCATCGCTGCAATCAATCAGCCGGCAATATAACGCGTTACGGCGGTTTCATCGTCGAGAATTATTGCGAATCGGCGCACGGGATATTCTCGGCATTGCAGAGTTTCCAATAGTAACTGCAGAATTATCAGATTTAGCCAGCAGCTTATTGCAAATCGCTATAGAACTTGTCACCCCGCAAATCCAGCAGCAGTATGGCGTGCCATCGGGTACTAGTGGTAACGGGTTTGCCATTATTGGATTGGGGAAACTTGGTGGATATGAACTCAATTTCAGTTCCGATATTGATATCCTTTTTGTTTATGGAGAAGAAAACGAGACATCAGCGGGAATAAGTCATTTCGAGTATTATAATGCGTTAGCGGAAGCAGTAATCGAAGTATTAACCAAACCGACTGCACAAGGATATGTTTATCGGGTAGATACACGACTTCGTCCGGAAGGCAGTGCAGGTCCTTTAGCGCGATCGTTGGAAAGTTATGAAACATATTATCAAGCATACGCAGAAACTTGGGAACGAATCGCATTGATTAAAGCGCGTCCGGTAGCCGGCGATGAATTGATTGGGAAACAGTTTATGGAATTAATCGTTCCGTTTGTCTATCGGCGGACGTTAGATTATAGCGATATAGAAGAAATCCAGCGTCTAAAACTGCGTTTACAATCGGAAGCAACGAAACTCGTTGCGGTAACCGATGAGGTGAAAAGTGGGGTAGGCGGAATTCGGGAAATTGAGTTTACGATTTCCTTATTACAACTCTTTTACGGCGGAAAAGAACCAACATTACGGGAATCAAACACACTCCGGGCAATAGCGCAACTAACAGCAAACCAACATTTATCAGAAACGGAATCGGAGCGGTTACAAGCTGCATATATTTTTCTGCGCAACGTTGAACATCGGTTACAGTCAATGGCATTATTACAAACGCATACCTTGCCCAGTGACCAGAACGAATTGCAGAAGTTAGCACGTAAATTAGGGTATAAGAATCAAAAAGAAAAAACTAAAGGGCAAAAGGTAATCCTAAAAACCGCAGCAATGCAATTTCAGGAAGAATATAAACAGCATACGGACTTTGTGCATTCGATTTTTTCGAAGTTATTTCGGTCTGAGCAAGTCGCTGAAGCGAAACAGACGCAGCTCCTGATTGAAACATTATTAGACCCGACAGTTGACCCGGAAGCGGTTGCAGTCCACCTAACCCAATTCGGGTTTCAAGACCCGAAACGCGCGTTACGCAACCTGCATAAATTGTATGCAACAGCTGGTGAGACTGTTTCACCGCAGCATACCCGAAAGTTATTCAGCTCGATTCTGCCTCAGTTGTTTGAACAATTATCCGCAAGCGCTGACCCAGATACCGCATTCAGTTTATTTGAACAATATCTCCACGCGAGTAAAGCGGCAACTGCGGTATATTCCGTTCTTGCGCAGGAACCAGAGGTAATTAGATATCTGGTAACCTTATTTGCGACCAGCGATTATCTGGCGCAGATACTGATTCGCGAACCAGCATTATTTGATATTTTACTCCATCTATCGACACCGGTTGAGTTTCCGGCACTGCTAACTTCTCTGTCGGAGTTAGCGCGATTACGTGATGCAGAAATTTTCCGGATTGGATTGCAGGATATCGTGAACAAAGTTGATATCTCTGCGGTATATCGAGCGTATACCGAATTAGCGGAACGCGGTATCAATCTCATTTATCAGAAAATATTACAGGAAACAAAAACTGGAAAAAAGGAAGAACAGCTACCGTATGCGATTTTTGCGCTCGGCAAACTTGGTGCGTATGAAATGACATTTGGTTCAGATTTAGATTTAATTTTTGTTTTCGACTCTGCAGAGTTTGAATTCTATAATGTTCTTTCCGAAAAAGTTATTCGGTATAGTAACGAATATTTTATACCGGTTGATCCACGGTTACGACCGGAAGGTGGAAAAGGAATCCTTGCGTTATCGATAGATGCGTATGCGGATTATTTTCAGGCACGGGCATCGTTCTGGGAGCGTTTAGCATATACCCGAGCGCGGTATATCGCCGGAGATAATCTGCTGGGTGATAAGTTTACTGGAATAATCCATCGGTTTGTTTATGAACAGCCACTTCCGAAAGATATGCTAACCCAGATTCACGAGATGCGTCTGAAAATGCAAACGCAATCAGAAACGAAAGAACCCGGCGGATATGACCTCAAGACCGGGTTCGGCGGACTCGTTGATATCGAGTTCATCCTACAATATTACCAAATTAAATTCGGGAACCGAGATAATCGCTGGCGAACATCAAAACTAGAACCATTATTTAGTCTCATTCGCCAGCAGAAAGTATTGCCAGAACAAGAAGTTGAACAACTTTATGCGCATTACCAATTCATTTCGCGATTACAAAATAAATTACGGTTATCTATCGCCAGCACCGCTAATACGCTCCCGACTGATGAACGGATCCTGACCCGACTTGCGAAATTATCCGGATTCAATTCCGGCGAACAACTGCTCACCGAATATCAGCAGGTTACCCGAACGACCCGCGCTTTATTCCAGAAAATATTCGGTATTTAGGTAGAATAAATAAAATAACATTTCATTTATAATTATAATCGCAATAATAGTAAATAATGGCAATATTTGTTTCCAATATTTATTACACGAATAGAATTTTCTGTGAATAAACGAACTGTAGCAGATGTTATGGTGAATAGAACGCGAGTATAGTTTCAGCATGGAGTATGATTAAAATTATTAATACCGCCGAAACCGCTGGTATGTATACTATTAACCTGCGAGGGTATAGTACCTAATAAGCAGCGGTACAGACAGTGAAACTTCACGGGAGGTATCCTTTATGTCGCAGAAACAAATTTATTTATCCAAAATTGCAGTAATCTTATTGTTAACCGTTTTGTTATGCGGCACAACTTTCTACTATCTATGTTTTGCGAGTGCGTTGAGTGTAATCCCGGATTCGGTCACGGTGAAGTTTGATAAAGAATTGATGCATATCAGTTTCGTGGCACATAGTGAGTTCGCGGAACCTATCCCAGCGAAGTTGAAAATCCAGATTGTAGATTTGGATGGGAATATCGTTAGGGAAGATATACGAACCGTCCAACTCCAGCCGGATAATAGGAAATATATGGTTTCTATTCCAGTGAAAATCGAGTCGGATAAATTGCCATTGTATGTACTCAAATATTCGTTAACGCGCGACGGCGGATATGGCGTCAAAGGAAGCAGAAGTCTTTTTGCTGCAACGAGTCAGCTCGAAACGAAAATATTCGGACAGCGGGAATTTTATACCGGGAGTAACGCTGCGTTTCGCATCGTTGTGACTAACCATGCGACTGGAGAACCGGTTGCAGACGCAACGGTTACCATTCGTATAGGTGGCGAATCCGCACCGATATTGTTTACCGGAAAAACGAATCCCCACGGTACGCTCGATGCATCATTTGTTATTCCCGCAAGTATGAAAGAAGAACAAACTGACTTAATCATAAAAGTCGAATCCTCACTCGGTACGGATTTGGTTACCGAGAAAATCAACTTGAAACGCGGATATCGAATCTTATTAACCACCGATAAACCAATATATCAACCGGGACAAACGATCCATATCCGAACGTTAAGCTTGAATATCCCGAATCTGAAACCGGCGCGACGGATGCCGCTCATTCTAGAAGTGTCTGATTCCAAAGGGAATAAGGTGTTCAAGAAAGAACTTACTACAGACCGATTCGGCATTGCCGCTGCAGAGTTCGAACTTGCGGAAGAAGTGAATCTCGGTGTCTATGCAGTGAAAGCGACACTAGGCAAAATCGAATCGGAAAAGAAGGTTACTGTTGACCGTTACGTTCTACCGAAATTTAAAATTGAGGTTAAAACAGATAAACAGTATTATCTGCCGGGAGAAATGATTACCGGTGATATCCAATCGGATTATTTCTTCGGGAAACCGGTTACCGGCGGGAAAGTTACCGTAGTTGCATCGAAATTTGAAGTTCGGTTCGAAGAGTTCGCTCGCGTTGAAGGAATCTTGGATAATTCCGGGCACTATCGTTTCGAACTGAAACTGCCGGACTATTTCGCAGGAACGCCGCTTGAACAGGGTAACGCTTCTGTTAAACTTGATATTGCGGTGATAGATTCTGCTGACCATAAACAGGAAAAAACCACTATGCTAACGGTTTCGAAAGACCCGATAAATCTCTATGCGATTCCTGAAAGCGGAACACTGGTTCCGAATGTCGAAAATATCATCTATATTATGTCCAGTTATCCGGACGGGTCGCCCGCACCTGCAGATTTAGAAACAAATTTAAATCGCGAAATCCGAACTTCAAAATTAACCACCAATGAACTCGGAATAGCTAAACTGCGGATAACCCCAAAATCCAATGCATGTAAATTTACTGTTTCTGCAAACGATAAACAAGGGAATACCGCAAAAAAAGAGTTCAGCTTCAGCGTGGATACAACCCGTGATGCGATTCTACTCCGACCAGATAAATCGTTATATCAGGTCGGGCAAACCGCCCAGCTGCACATATTCACTACCCAGCCGAAAGGAACAGTATATCTGGATGTGGTTAAAGACGGACAGACGTTCTTAACCAAATCGGGTGAACTTGACCGCGGAAAAGCAGTGTTCGATTTGGTTCTCGACCCAACGCTAACCGGCAGTATCCAGCT
>JAOAEQ010000031.1 GCA_026416715.1 bacterium | reverse complement strand
AAATAAATCAAGAAGAAAAACCTTTTTTGTTTCAATACCTTGTTAAAGACATAATTTACGGGAAAGATGAGATAGGAGTTAATCTTTTTATCTCCCGAATTACAGTGCGAACCTTCCAGCACAAAGCCAGAGCGGTGGAACTGCGAGGACGACTACTGGCGGTGAGCCAGTGTCACCCTCTTTTATTCCTTCTTATATAGGTTTGAAAAATCGTTCAAACTGGCTCCCCGGGTAGGACTCGAACCTACAGCCTAGCGGTTAACAGCCGCTCGCTCCGCCATTGAGCTACCGGGGAACCGAGAAAGTACTAAGTACGATGGACAGAGAATGATATGTTCCCATTCTCAATCCTATACTTAATACTCTAACGTATCGTAGCCCTGATTAAGGTAAGACAATATTATTATTCACTAATTTATTTATTTTGTTCGCATCGCGCTAAAAGTTCAGCCCATCTTCGGTCAACTTCAGCTTGTATCTCATCTATTATATGTTGATTCTGCGGTTTAAATAAATGGGAAAATCTCCCCTGCATTTTCAACCATTCCGTAATTGGTTTTTTCTCTTTCGGTTTATAGTTTAGTTTCCATTTACCATTTTCTACTTCAAACAATGGCCAGAAACAGGTTTCGGTAGCCATACGCGCTACTGCTATCGAGTCTTCAATTGGAACTCGCCAACCACGATTACATGGTGATAAAACGTTGATAAACGATGGTCCATCAACCGCTAACGCTCGCTGAACTTTCTCCATGAAATCACGGAAGTTGTGAACTGACGCTTGCGCTGCAAAAGGTATATGATGCGCAATCATCGCTAACGTTAAATCTTTATTATACTGCTGTTTTCCGACAACTTTTTTCCCAACCGGAGTAGTAGTGGTTGCGGTTCCTTTCGGAGTTGAACCGGACCGCTGGATTCCGGTATTCATATATCCTTCGTTATCATAACAGATGTAAAGCATCCGATGGCCACGTTCCATCGCTCCAGATAACGACTGAAATCCAATATCATAGGTTCCACCATCTCCGCCCCAAGCGATAAATCGGATTTCTTTATTAATCTTCCCTTGTCGTTTAAGCGATTGATATGCTGCTTCAACTCCGCTCATGGTTGCTGCAGAATTCTCAAACGCATTATGGATAAACGGTACCCGCCAAGCAGTATATGGAAATATCGTAGTAACCACTTCCATACATCCGGTAGCAGAACTGCATACTACTGGATAATCAGAAGCGAGTAACGCTTGACGAATAATACTCGGACCGGTACAACCTGCACAGGCTCTATGTCCACCGGTCAGTAAATCCGGTTTATTTGATATTTGTTTTAGATTGACTGCCATAATATTCCCTCTCGTTAATTAAGTTTATTCACGAACGCCTAAATAGGTCACTAACTGTTCGATTTTACCGGTTTTAACAATTGTATCTAAATCAGTATAAACCCGTTCAATTTCTTCTAATCCAATATCTCGTCCACCTAACCCATAAATATAATCAACTATTTTCGGATTTGCTTCTGAACCGTAGAGTGCACCACGGAGTTCACTAAATAACGGGCCACTGAATCCGTTAAACGAATCTGACCGGTCAAGCACCGCAACCGCTTTAACGTTCTTTAGTACGTTGATTAACTCTTGATATGGGAATGGACGAAATACCCGTGGTTTAAGCAATCCGACTTTCTTCCCTTTTTCTCGTAACTGGTCAACCACCACTTTCGTTGTCCCCGCAGTTGAACCGAGACAGATGATAACTAATTCCGCATCGTCCATTCTATACGCTTCAAAATATCCATAAGAACGACCGGAAATTTTTTCGAATTCTTTTCCGATGTCAAGAATAATTGGACCAGCGTTCCGCATCGCTTCTGCTTGCTGCCGCCGATGTTCAAAATAGTAATCCTGTAAATCTAATGGACCAAACGTTACCGGATGGTCAACATCAAGCAGATAATGTTCTGGTTTATATTCACCCACAAAATTTGTTACCACATCATCCGGTAGTAGTTCAAGCCGTTCATTCGTATGGCTGATAATAAATCCATCCATACAAACCATTACCGGGAGTCTAACTTTCGGATGTTCAGCAATCCGAATCGCTTGAATCACATTATCATAGGCTTCCTGTGCATTTTCGGCATATAGCTGAATCCAGCCACTATCGCGAGCTCCCATAGTATCGCTATGGTCACAATGGATATTAATCGGAGCGGATAGTGCGCGATTAACGTCGGTCATAACAATCGGCAATCGCATTCCCGCAGCAACATATAATACCTCCCACATCAAAGCTAAACCGCACGCCGATGTCGCAGTCATCGCTCTCGCTCCTGCAGCTGAAGCACCAATACATGCACTCATTGCACTATGTTCTGATTCTACTAGAACAAATTCGGTTTTCACGAGTCCATCAGCAACATATTCCGCAAATTTATGCATTAATTCAGTTTGCGGAGTTATCGGATATGCGGCAACCACATCTGGATTAATCTGCCGCATCGCTTCAGCGACTGCATCATTGCCGGTAAGTGATACAATCAATTCTTCTTTAGCGTTAACTACTGCCATACATCATTCCCTCTCTTAAAAAATTTTATTTGTCTTTAATTTCTAACTCCATAACAATCGCTTTATTTTTCGCCGGACATTCTTTCGCACAAATTCCGCAACCTTTGCAATGAGCATAATCAAATTCACCTCGTTTACCATCTTTTACAAAAACTGCTGAATCCGGACAATATATATAGCAGAATAAACAATGGATACAGTTTTCTTGAATATATCTCGGACGATAGGTTCGCCAAGAACCGGTTTCATATTTATCCGCATTACCTGCTTCTAATATAAGCACTCCTTCCGGTAATTCTTTCCAAGTTTCTTTCTTATCTTTTACCATACGGGTTATTCTCCTTTAACTTCATTATATGCACGACGAACTGCGCGCAGATTGCCTTCGACAACTTCAGCCCGGAACTTTTTACCGAATTTCTTTTTTAAATCTTCTTCAATCGTTTCAAGTTTGAGCACTTCTGCAATCCGGACTAACGCGCCTAGCATCGGCATATTCGGTATTTCACGTTTTAATTCATCTAACGCGATTTGCGTCGCATTTACCGTATAAATTTTTGCGGTTCCATTTAACTGAATTTGTCTCCTCACTTCCGCTGGAGATAACGGCGTATTCACTAGTATCTTGCCATTTTCAACCAATCCTTCTGCAATATTTTCACTGCCTAGTAAGGTCGGATCTAGTACAACAACTACTTGTGGATTGTATATTGCACAATGGATATTAATCACAGAATCACTCAATCGCGTATATCCTCGCACGGGCGCTCCCATCCGTTCTGGACCATATTCTGGAAACCCTTGGGAAAACTTTCCTTCATTTAACGCTGCTTCTGCAAGCATTGTCGCTGCAGTTTTAACCCCTTGACCACCGCGACCATGCCATCGTATCTCTACCATCTTTGCCAAGATAAACTACCTCCTTTGAACATAAATTAAGGCTTCTTGATTTTCGCCTCGAAGCCTTATAACTTTTATATTTTGTTACATTTATTATACCAAATACGAGATACTTTTGTAAACATATTATCCAGTGAAATTTGTAAAATTTATTTCTCACTCCTATACTCAAATCCTACTTGCAATGCTTTTAGATTTATATCAATTAAATGGGCGCGTTTCGACGACAAAACCGCACGTAACGCTTGTTCCGTTTGAGTTATTGTCGCTAACTTTATCAGATTCAAATATGCCCCTAAAATCACCATATTTGCGGTTTGAATATTCCCGAGTTTATCAGCCAATTCGCTTGCTGGTATGAAATTGTACTGTATATCTTTTCTCTGGTTAGCAACTTTCGCTAGCGAACTGTTGATAACGATTGTCCCGTTTGGTAATAACTCTTTTTCAAATTTGTCCAATGATTGCTGATTCATAACAATTAATGAAGTAGGTCGTTCGACTACTGGTGAGGCAATTTCGGTATCGGAAATGATAACCGCGCAATGAGCAGTTCCCCCGCGCATTTCCGCTCCGTAGGAAGGGAATGAAGTTACATTTTTGCCGAGCAACATTCCCAGATGCGCTAAAACATGACCGAGAAAAACCAACCCTTGACCACCGTATCCCGCAGCAATTATTTCTTCATGCATAATTTATTTTGTGAAATCTTTAATAACTCCTAATGGAAAAGTTTTTGATAAAACTTCATCAATCCATCGACATGATTCTAGCGGAGTTAAATGCCAATCGGTAGGACACATAGACAGAATTTCTACCATCGTGAACCCAACATCTTGCAACTGCAATTCAAATGCTTTTCTTATTGCTAACCTAGTTTTCCGGATATTTTTCGGTGTATTAACCGCTGTTCTCTCAATATATGCTGTTCCATCAAGATTTGCTAATAATTCCGAGATTCTTAATGGAAATCCATCTACCCGCGCATCGCGCCCTTTCGGAGTAGTCGCCGTTTTCTGACCGAGAATCGTCGTAGGTGCCATCTGCCCGCCAGTCATTCCATACACTGCATTATTGATAAAAATAACGGTTATCCGTTCACCGCGATTAGCACTATGGATAATTTCCGCAGTTCCGATAGCCGCTAAATCGCCATCCCCTTGATAGCTGAAAACGAGATTGTGTGGTAGGACCCGCTTTATCCCTGTTGCTACCGCTGGGGTTCGACCATGCGCCGCTTCAGTCGTATCGAAATTAAAATAATCATAACCGAGAACCGCACAACCTACCGGAACCACCCCAACCGTTCGTTCACGTAATCCAAGTTCATCAATAACTTCTGCAATCAACCGATGCACAATTCCATGGCCACAACCTGAACAGTAAATAGTTTTCGTATCAGTTAGCGACTCGGGTTTACTAAATATTTTCTCCATAGTCCTTATATTTTTACAAATCTACATACTAGAAAAACAACTAATGACAATATCGCTGAATATATTCAACGATAATTTCAACTTCTGGAATCCCCCCAGCGGTTCTCCCATAGAAATCCACCGGTGCCTTACCAAAAACTGCTAATCGGACATCTTCTACCATTTGCCCCATATTCATTTCCACTGTTAGAAATCGTTTGACATTATCCGCAACGTCATTGATGTGTTGATAGGGAAACGGATATAATGTTATCGGACGAATTAATCCTGCTTTAACATGTTCTTTTCTTAATCGGTCTACTGCAGCGCGAGCAATTCGCGCCACGGAACCGAATGCGACAATTACATATTCTGCATCATCAATTAAATAATCCTCATACCTAATTTCGTTCTTTTCAATCTGCCGGTAGATGTTTTGTAACTTGCGGTTATGTTCTTCAAGTACACCATGACCAAGAAATAATGACTGAATTGACTGTGCTTTTCGATCCTTACATCCCGTTAACGCCCAATTTTTTCTTGGTAAAGTATCTAAACTTCTCATTTCCGGGAGAATTAAAGGTTCGCTCATCTGACCCAAAATACCATCGGCTAATATCATCACCGGAACACGGTATGTATCCGATAAATCAAATGCTTGGTAGGTAAACCAAGCCATTTCTTGAACTGAACTCGGAGCTAGTACGATTAAACGATAATCTCCGTGTCCACCGCCTTTTGTTGCCTGAAAATAATCGGATTGTGAAGCAGCAATATTTCCAAGTCCTGGACCTCCTCGCATAACGTTTACAATAACCGCCGGAAGCATACACCCAGCTAAATATGATAATCCTTCCTGCTTCAAACTTATGCCCGGACTGCTAGAAGAAGTCATCGCCCGTGCTCCAGCAACTGATGCACCAAAAACCATATTTACTGCTGCTAATTCACTTTCCGCTTGGATAAATGTTCCGTTCACTTCCGGCATACGCACTGCCATATATGCAGTCAATTCATTCTGTGGGGTTATCGGATACCCGGCATAAAAACGGCACCCT
Organism: bacterium; assembly: GCA_026416715.1. Lineage (NCBI taxonomy): Bacteria > bacterium. The sequence continues at coordinate 25,511 of JAOAEQ010000031.1, read as the reverse complement.
GCTCGAATCGCCCCTTCTCCAACGGCATCATTTCCCCGCATTAAAATTTTATTTTCTAGCATAATTTTTTAATGAATTTCTGATAAAATTAGCTATCTATCTTACCTCTTTTTGCTATCAATTGTCAAAAATCTTGCTCTGTAAGAAAAACCGTATGTTCGTTAATATAACTTTCTGTCGGATTTAATTAATCTTTATCTAATCTAACAACATTTTCCGGCGAAACCAAAACATGAGTTTGGTCGAGAATAAATTAGCTAGTTCAAATGGTTAGAGAAATTTCGCGAGCTAGATGACTACTACGTAATTAGTTCAGATACGGTATTTGGTGGTCTGGTTCAAGATTGCCTTTTTCGGACAGGCGGAAATGCAAAGATTACATTTCAAACAATCTGCATTAGTCACATTTTGTATTCCTTGTTTCTTATACATATATGGTTTAATCTGTACTGGACAAACTTTATAACATAAAGTACAAGATGTACACACATCGGAATTCAACTGATTCAGCTGTTTAGTTTTTCCCACCCAACTTGATAGTGAACCTATCGGACAAAAACTACACCAAGTCCGTTGATGAAAAATAAATGATAAAATGACGCCAATAAATGTTGTTATGGTCAAAAGGATCACAAAAAACATCCCAATCGCTATCGGGTTAGGCCAGCGAATGATAATTTGAACCGTCATAATACTCATAAGTACGACAATAATTGCTACGCGGAAAAATGTAGTTTTCACTAGGTCAGGAATATCCTTATGAGGACTAACCTTTTTCAATACGGTATCTGCAAAACTTCCCCGCGGACAATACCAATCACACCATTTTCTGCCTTTGAACAAAGCGATTCCTATTCCTAAAATCATACATACCGGAATAAAATACCCTACTACCGGGTATATCCAAGCAGCACTTAACATTCCGATAAATAATAGTGCCATAAAATATTGTTTGATTTTTCGTTGGTAAGCTAAATATTTGAATGATGACATAAAAAAATTCCTCCGTCCTTAATTTTTTAAATTAATTTTATTAGACGGATAAAATATTACAACGATTCTCATTTATCAAAAAATAAATTGTATTTTTTTATGAATCTACACATTTTTCTCGGCGTCTAATATCTTGATATTGATAAATGAAAGGGGTAAGGTTATGCCGTTATATGAATATTGGTGCAAAGATTGTAGAAAAAGTTTCACACAACTTAAATCTATTAGTGAACTCAATCAGCGAGTTCAATGTCCTACCTGCCAGAGCAAACGGGTTCAACGGGTTTTATCGAATTTTTCAACCAGTGGACAATTAAGAACCAGCGGGCGCGGTTTTACTGCATTAAATAAATCGGACTGTAAGACTGGCGGTGGCTGAAGAATCTAAATCAGCTAACCGGTGGTTAGCAAATTAGTAAATTTATAGTATATCTATTTGTCTTTTTGAACTTAATTTTTTTTGTCTCCTGAATTTTATTTATAGAAAGTTTAAGTAAGAAACTATTAAGAAGTTTACTATGTAGTTGTTAATTCCTTGAAGCAGATGTTCCTAAAAAATTGATTTATAGTTTAAAAAATGAATAAAATCAGTTACAATATTTAGGTAGTACATTTTTTATTCATCAAATATTTTATGGATGCTGAAAATCAAACGATAGAAACCAAACCGACCGGGAAGAAAAAAAAATATTCTATTACTCTTAATTACGATTGGTGTAAAGCGTGTGGAATTTGTATTGCGTTTTGCCCTACAAAAGTTTATGATACAGAAAACCTAACTGGGAAACCGATAATTGCACGACCTGCTGATTGTATTGGATGCATGCTTTGTGAACTCCGTTGCCCAGATTTTGCTATCGAAGTAGATGAAATAAAGTGACGATTCCTTTTATTTTGGTAAGCGTTTAAAATCACGGAGATGACCAATCACCGCTTTTACGCCACGCCCGATGAATTTTACATCATCCCAGCTTCTTATACCTGCTATATAACGTGCTACATAGCGTGGAGATAAAAATAACTTATAAATGTTATCACAAATCGCCATAACTTCTTCCGGGGTCATATCCGGTGTTTTAAATACTGGTTCGGTCATATCGAACCTTTCATACTCTTTCGGGTCAAATCGAAACCAATCATTTTCTACTGCTTGTTGGTATAACGGCGTTCCCGGATATCCAATTGCAACTGTTGCTTGTAACATATCTGCCCAGCCGTAAACCATTAACCTTTTCGCTAAATCTAACGTTCGTTCTCCATCTTTTCTTGTTTCCCATGGATATCCAACCATTATTGTTAGATGAACTTCCAAACCTGCTTTTTTTGCTATTCGGCAACCGTTTTCAATATCAGCAATCTGAATTCCTTTATCTAACCTATCTAATGTCGATTGATTTGCGGATTCCAATCCCATTTTCATTAACCTGAAACCCGCTTGTTTCATTAGTTTCGCTATAGATTCATTAATGTAATCGAACCGGAAATTGCAAGAAAACAAGATTTTTTTGTTATATCCACGCTCAATCATACCCTGACAAAAACGTTCGAGCCATCCACCACGTGGAAAAGTTCCGGTATCATCAAATATCTCACGGACATGATATTTTTCAATTAACATTCCGATTTCATCGAGCACCGATTCAACTGACCGGACACGGAACGTGGGGAATATTGTCGTCCAACTGCAGAAGGTACACCGGTGCCAGGGACAATCACGGCCTGCCATAGTATATGTGAACGGAGTACGCCGATATATCTTTTCACCGTACAAATACCATTTAGTTAAATCTCGGTCTATTATCGGCAGCGCATCTAAACTACCGGTTAACTCAAATTTACCGGTATTTTTTATCTGTCCGTTTTCTCGATACCAGATTCCGGAAGATAACGGGGTTTTATACCGAATATGGTCAACGAGTGATAGAAGCAGAAAATCGAAATCACCACCGGTTAATGCATAATCAACAACTGAATTCTGCATCGTTTCTTCTGGCAAAGCTGTAACGTGGTCTCCCATGAGAACAAAAATTGTATCCGGTAACTTCTCTTTTAATTCCCCGATAATCCGCCAATATTGTTTCACGGTTGGCGTTTTCGTTTCTATAGCGACCAAATCCGGCTTCGTTTCTTCCATAAACCTCAGATACTGCGGATACTCCCATTCTTCGGCGATCGCATCATTCCAGATAACTTCACAATCATGTTTCGCAAGGAGAGTTGCTGCTGAAGCTGGTACCATCGGGTAGATATACGATGGATGATGGAACCATTGAAACTGCCGATTCTGTCCAAGAGTAGGATGTCCTTTACCGTTTAATGGCGGATAACTGATAACGACCTTCATAAAAAACAAGATTCAAACGGATGAACTCGTATACAAATTGATATATCCGTTTGAATCACTTCAAATCGGTTTACCACAAGATTTATATGGAGCGGGAGACGGGGATCGAACCCGCGACGACCAACTTGGAAGGCTGGTGTTCTACCATCTGAACTACTCCCGCAAATACTTTATGTATGTATATATAATAAACTGAACTGCGAGTTGTGTCAACGCTAGCAACCCGATTTTCAGGAAACCGGTACCTGGAACGCTTTTATATATCCTCACCAAAAACTAACTTGGATACCATAAAAAAAGAGGGTAAAATTTTTTATTTTACCCTCTTTTGCTACATAGTTATTTCTTTTGCGATTATTTCATCATGGGGCATTCTGGATTCATATGTTTTCCCATGCCAGTTTGACCTTTTCCCGCACCCATACCTGCACAGCAACCCATACCACCTTGCATACCCATACCATAACCACCGAAACCATCTTTACCACGCGACATCTTCATAGCGCCCATACCTTTTTTCATCATCTGTTTTTGTTCTGGAGTAAGTATCTTACTCATTTCAATTCGATGATAAACCATTTTCTCAGATAATTTAGCGGTTAAATCGTTAATCTCTTTTTGTTTCGCAATAATCTTTTTCGCATCCGGTTCCTCGGCTGACCAAAGTTCCTGTAATTCTATTTTTTTAATACTTAATTCATTTCGAATAGGTAACGTTTCTTTCATAAACTGCAATTTCGCTGCTTTTATTTTTTCTTTCTGTTCATCTGTAAGATTGAGCTTCTGCCAGTACTTCATACCTGGAGATTTACCTAGTGGAGCAGCAATTCCTTTGCCTTTCTCCAATTTTCCTTTACCCCATTCATTTTTCTCGCCTTTACCTTCTCTTTCCTGTTTTGCATATGTAATAGCGAAACCGGCAATTAACGCGATCATAATGATGATTGAAATAACCGCAATTAATCTCGTTTTCATCTGGTTCACCTCCTTTTACTGTTTTGTAAAGACTAGACGTTAATGTTGAGTTTCAGTTGCAAAATGTATATTTTATTATTGTAAACTTTGTGCTATTTTCTGTAACTCTTTTTGAGGTAAATCACCTATAATAATACACTGGATTGAACCAACATTAATTCTCATTATTTTCCCATGTTGTCGTTCAAAATATTCTCTTATTTCGCGGGTCGTATCCTCAGCATGTTTCCGAAATTCTATATCTCTGCCTTGATTGCGTTGGAAAGGTGAGTATTTTCTCCTGTCAAATTGGCGGTCAATGCCTTTTTTAAAATCTCGTTCTGTTCTTTTTTTCTCAATGGGATGCTCAAATATCGAAAGGATATTCAATCCATCGGTATATCGTAACTGCAATGATTGATTTGTTCCGCGGAATCGTGGTTGCCATAAATAACAACCCTCATAAATATAGCCCGGAGGTAAATAGGTAGCGGTTTTTATCGCATAGTTTAGTTCTTTTTCTGCTTGTTCTATACTATATTTACGTCTAAACGTATTGGATTGATTGATAAATTTTACCGTTGATGGAATAGTAAAAGCCGAGATATCAATTTTTTTGCTAAACGATAGTTCTGTAAAATAACTGGTTGATATTTTTTTAGATTCAGCGTTAAATTGTTCAATTCGTAAAATAATCGGTTGTTTTATATCTACCCAAATCCGACGGGATGGGTTTCCCGGATACTTGGGGATTATCTCTATAACATCAGCAGTGCGATTAAGAATTTTTTCTTGCCCGACGGATTTGATATGGTAGTTCTGCATCAATAACTGCAATCGTGACGGGGTCATTTTTACTTCCGTTGGTAACTCTGAAATTACCACTATATTCCGTCTGGGAAAGTATCGCCATTCCGTGGTTTCATCCGAAACAAGAACCAATCGAAGCTGGTTATCTGCATAGAACTCACGGCGGATTTTTTTCGGAGGAAACCAATACAATTCTATCTGGGAAGATACATTTCGTGCACCGAAATAACCGAATGTGCTTATTTTTCCATAGAGACGAATGGTTCCTTCATTGTCCCATGCATGTTTTAATAGTTCAATTGGTTCAACCGCATATCCTGCCGATACCAGAACTAAAACAATATAGATTGAAATGAAACTTTTCAATATTAGGTTCATCATAGTAATAAGCATTATAGTTCACCGGTTAACTCATTTGCGGTGACCATGATTAAACCGATTCCGTTTTTATCGGTTACTGGATCTTCGAGGGTTGATATTGTATGTTGTGTCATATAAATTTCTATTGGCTCTTCAGCGGTTTGGACTGGGGTTACCGGATAATTTGGTAAACGATGAAATCTCCACCATAATCCACCACCGACAATAATGAGCAATATCGCTATTGTAGCAAATCGTGGCATCGGGCTGGTTTTAAACCAACTAACGAGCGTTTGGCTAGCTCGAACTTTTGTTTCTTGGGTTGTAATCTTCGCTTCTATTTTTTCCCATAATCCAATCGGCGGCTCTTCTAACTTGACCGCATTGATTAATACCTCAACCCGAGTTAATAGTTCTAGTTCATTTCTGCATACGGCGCATCCCTCGAGATGCACTCTTATCTCTTGTTGTTCAGATGGATTAAGATTATCGAGTATATAATCTGCTAATTTGAGTCTAATAGTCTCACAAGTCATAAATATATCCATTACGAAATATAATTGATTAATTTTTGTTTTAATATTTCTCGCGCTCGGGCTAATCGCGATTTAACTGTGCCGGAAGGCGCATCAATCATCCGGCTTATTTCCTGAATATCATATCCTTCAAGATGATATAAGATAACTACTTCACGTTGGGACGGTGGCAAACTTGAGATTGCCTTATGAATCTTCCGATTTAATTCATCTTGCAATGATATTTCACGTGGATTGGCTGCCCAATCTGGAATTTCAACCGAATATTTATTCTCTGATTCATTGATATCAGGCGTATCAATACTTTCCGTATTCAATTCATGTTTCCGGAGTTTATCGCGAACGAGATTAATTGCAATCCGATGGAGCCAGCTCGTAAAAGCTTCTTCCTTCTTTAATTGACTGAGTGAATGATATGCGCGTAAAAATGTATCTTGAGTTAATTCACTACTCAATTCCGTATCCCGAATCATTCCTAGAATATAGTTATATATTCTTTTCTGATATCTATAAAACAACTGCTCGAATGCGTTTATATCCTTTTTTTTCGCTCGTTTAACTAGTTCTAATTCAACCGAATCCATCCCATTCCCTATAAATAATAGACGTTAGTATCTTATTTCGGTTCCATTATAATTTTCTACTGAAAGTCTATTATATCTTAAAAGATTAGTTGTATAAATATTTCATAGTATGATTAAATTAAATGTTAGAGACATTTCAATAACATTTTTTAGGAGGGTATAATAGTGTCAGTTCGTCTGGATGGAAGAAAGGAAACCGAGTTACGTCAAGTTAAAATTACTCGGAAGTATCTAAAATATGCTGAAGGGTCGGTATTAATTGAAATTGGCGATACCAGAGTTATCTGCAGTGCTACGGTAGAAGATAAAGTTCCACCGCATTTAATTAATACTGGTCAAGGATGGATAACTGCAGAATATGGTATGCTTCCGCGGTCAACCCAAGTTCGGATAATTCGTGATACAGCTCGAGGAAAACCAAGCGGAAGAACCCACGAAATCCAGCGTCTTATAGGTCGTTCATTGCGTGCAGTGACGGATTTAATTGCACTCGGTCCACGAACTATTTGGCTCGATTGTGATGTTATCCAAGCGGATGGTGGAACTAGAACCGCATCGATTACTGGAGCGTATATTGCGTTAGTCGATGCTATAAATTATTTAATTCAGGAAAAGAAAATATCACAGTCCCCAATATTAGACTATGTTGCTGCAACCAGTGTCGGGATTGTTAATGGTCAAAAATTATTAGATTTAACGTATGACGAAGATGTAGTTGCTGAAGTTGATATGAATATCGTCATGACTGGTCGCGGACAATTTATTGAAGTCCAAGGAACCGCAGAACGTAAACCGTTCTCCCAAGAAGAACTCAATTCATTATTAGAATTAGCGAAATCAGGTATCTTTAGATTAATCGATATTCAAAAAGAATTATTGCAATAAATCGAGAGGGAATAGAACACGAATGTTAGTTAAAAATCGCGATATTCGCTTGTTCTCACAATCGGTTATGAAGTTAGTGATTGCAACAAGAAATATAGGGAAATTAGCTGAGATTAAGGAGTTATTGCAAGGATTAGATTTCGAAATAAAAACATTAGCGGACTATCCTGAATTTGGTGAATTACCTGAGGATGGAACTACCTTCATTGAAAACGCAACGAAAAAGGCTATAACCGTAGCAAAATTAACTGGGCATTTAACTTTAGCAGATGATTCCGGATTAGAAGTTACCGTATTAGGTGGAGCACCCGGAATTAAATCAGCACGGTATGCAAAAAATGACGTGGAACGAAATAAAAAATTACTCGATGCACTTAAGCTCATCCCCTGGGAACAACGAACTGCACGATTTGTTTGTGCGATTGCTATCGTTCAACCAAACGGTAATATTCAAACGGTACAAGAAACTTGTGACGGTTTTATCGCGTTTGAACCGCAGGGAACGAATGGATTCGGGTTTGACCCGATATTTTATTATCCTCCATTAGGTAAAACTTTTGCTGAATTATCTCGCACTGAAAAATCGAAATATAGCCATCGCGGAAAAGCATTACGTGCCGCGAGAAAAATACTTGAGCAATTGATAACCTATACTCCGTCTTAACTATTTATTTTATTTCAATGACTCTTACGGATATTTTTGCACCAAATGGTCTTCTCTCCCAAAGGATGCGGGGATACGAACATCGACCGGAACAAATTGCTATGGCAGAACGGATTGAACAAGCGATTCTGAAAAATGAACATCTGATTGTTGAAGCAGGAACCGGCGTCGGAAAAAGTCTCGCTTATCTCATTCCGTTTATTTTATGGGCACTTGATAAGAAAAAAAGAATTATTATTTCCACCTATACAAAAACATTACAACATCAACTACTTGAAAAAGATTTGCCTGCAATTCGACAAGCGTTACGGCTCGAGGTTAACGCAGAACTCTGCCTAGGAAACGAAAACTATTTATGCTTACGTCGATTCGAACGAACAGATTCACGAGGTTCCTTTTTAGATCTCCATACGGCACGACAGTTTAATAAACTGGTTACCTGGTGTAAAGAAACACAAACCGGAATTAAAATGGAATTAGAGTTCACCATACCTGATGAACTCTGGGAAAGTGTATGCCGTTTCAGTGATCTCTGTTTAGGGAAAAACTGTCCGCGGTATTCCGCATGTTTCTATTTTAAAGCGCGCAAAGCGCAATATTTCGCGCAAATTCTTATTGTCAATCATCATTTATATTTCGCAAATTTAATTAGTAACGAATCCCTACTACCGAAATATGATGCGATAGTTTTTGACGAAGCACATAATCTCGAAGACGTTGCAACTGATTTTCTTGGTATCCATTTATCTTCTTCATTTACAAACTATTTATTAAGTTCTATCTATAATCCACGGACCAATCGTGGTTTAATAAACCGACTTAACGAACTTGATAAAACTATTTCAACTGAACTTCAGCAAGCGGTAGCAGATGCTCAAACCGCTTCGGATACCTTTTTCACTTCTTGGATAGTCAAGCTCGGTCAGCCGCCGATAAAGAAAAGAATAACAAAATCGTTTCTGGTTATGGATACTTTACAAGAGCCATTCAAACATCTTTCGAAACTCTTGCATCAGGTAGCAAAACAAACTGATAATATTGACGATCGCATTGAGCTTGAAGCGTATGCGAATCGATGCCTTGAAATCCCGCAATCTGCAGAATCGTTTTTAGCAATGGAAGATGCAGATAATATTGTTTATTGGGTTGAAATTGAAGGGAAGCGGAAACGTATGAATGTTACTTGCCGTAGTGCGCCAATACATCTCGGTCCGGAACTTAACAAGCTCATTTGGCAAAAAGTTTCACCGATTGTATTCACCTCTGCTACGTTAGCGACTGATCGCACCTTCACGTATTTCAAAGACCGATTAGGGTTAAAATCAGCTCAGGAACTATTACTCGATTCTCCATTCGATTATGCGAATAATGTTCTCTTATATACCAATCGCAATGGAATTGATCCCGGACTCGACCCAGAAAAATATGTTCAGGAATCGGTAGAAAAAATTAAAGAGATTCTCCTAGCAACAAACGGGAAAGCGTTCGTTTTATTTACCAGCTATAAAATGCTCGACAGCGCGTTTGAATTGCTTGCTCCGCAACTGCAACAATTTAACATTATGCGGCAAGGAGATGCACCTCGAGAACGGTTGTTGAAAGAATTTAAAAAAGACATCAATTCGGTATTATTCGGGACGACAACCTTTTGGCAGGGAGTAGATGTTCCGGGAGAAGCGCTCCAATGTGTTATCATCACAAAACTACCGTTTGACGTTCCGGATGAGCCGATTATTGAAGCGCGAATTCAACGATTACGGGAAGAAGGGCAGAATCCGTTTTATGCGTTCCAAGTTCCGCAAGCAATTATTATGTTTAAACAAGGGTTCGGCCGTTTGATTCGGAATAAAACCGATATCGGCGTTGTCGCTATCCTCGACCCAAGATTACACACCAAATCCTACGGCAAGCTATTCCTTAACTCTCTCCCCAAATGCAGAAATGTTCACCAGATTCATGAAATCTCATCTTTTTTTCATAAGCAGTAGAAGCTTTTGATTTCATCAAGTCTTTCTTGGATTGCTCAATCTTGCTTGCACTTTGCATTATAAAGAGCAAAATAATTTCGCTCCTTGCTTGTTAAATCTAGAACCACGATTTGACTTTAGTCAAAGGTTTCAAGGTTTTAACCTTAAAAGGCAGATTTCCTGTCATAATGTTTGCAAGATATGTCTTTTACGAAATTAACACCACGGGCTAATTGTGACCCTATACCGTAGATGAACCAGTGCGGGTTCAAGGCACACTGGTTATGCTCCACTATCGCTCTCATATTAAAAACTATCAAAAAAATTTCAGAAAACATTGAAAATAGGTAAGTTAAATTAATTTTTTAAAGTATAAATTGAATTTTTAGCTCTAAAGTCAAAACCCTAACGAGATAAATTATACTAAAATACGTTTTTTGCAATTTGACTAATGAAATTTATTTGGCGTTTTGATTTTGCAAAGTAGAGTTTGTGCGTTCTTGTTGTAATCGAGCTTTGAGGCGAGACCAGTATTCGATACGTTTTTTGATTTCTTTTTCGAATCCGAAATCGGATGGATGATAATATACCCTACCCTTGAGGTTATCCGGAAAAAATTCCTGACCTGCATAATGTTCAGGAGCATTATGGTCGTATTGATACCCTTTGCCATACCCAAGGTCACTCATTAATTTCGTTGGCGCATTCCGAATATGCAAGGGAACCGGTTCAGCTTCAGTTTCGCGGACATCACGCTGGGCTGCGGAATATGCAGTATAAACCGCATTCGATTTCGGCGCAGTCGCCATATAGATTACCGCTTGTGCGAGTGCGGTATTCCCTTCCGGCATTCCGATAAAATCGACCGCTTCTTTTGCCGCAATGGCGATAGATAACGCTTGCGGGTCAGCGTTTCCAATATCTTCGGAAGCAAACCGAACAATACGACGCGCAATATACAACGGGTCTTCACCTGCTTCTAACATCCGCGCTAACCAATATAACGCGGCGTTCGGGTCAGACCCGCGCATGCTCTTATGCAATGCAGAAATGAGATTATAATGCTCTTCTCCCATTTTATCGTAGAGAAGCGTTTTCTTCTGCATCGCTTCTTTCGTTAACTCAACAGTGATATGGCGCGTTCCATCTTGAGCTGGTTCAGCGGTCATAACCGCTAATTCGATAATATTTAATGCAGTTCGTGCATCGCCGTTGGAAAATGTCGCGATATATTTCAAGACGTCCGGAGCGATTTCTAATTTGAGATTGCCGAGTCCACGTTCTTTATCCAATATCGCGCGATTCAAAATCAACTCAATCTGCGCTTCAGTTAACGGATTGAGAACATAGACCCGACATCGGGATAACAGCGCCGAGATAACTTCAAACGACGGATTTTCTGTAGTCGCGCCGATGAGGATAATCGTCCCGCGTTCGACATGCGGTAAAAATGCATCTTGTTGCGCTTTGTTAAACCGATGGATTTCATCTATGAAAAGGATAGTTTTCTTATGATGGAACCGGAGTTGGTCTTCCGCAGCGGCGATAACTTCTTTAATTTCTTTAATGCCGGAAATAACCGCAGAAAATGCAATGAATTGCGCATCAATCGCCCGAGCGAGAATAAATGCTAACGTTGTTTTTCCTGTTCCCGGAGGACCCCAGAATATCATTGACTGGATTTGTTTGGTCTCAATCGCACGCCGAAGAACTTTCCCCGGGGCAAGGAGATGTTCTTGTCCAACAAATTCATCCAACGATTTCGGTCGCATCCGGTCGGCAAGTGGCACCAGCTCACGTTTTTCTTCAGCGGTCGGTTTTGAAAATAATTCCATATATCCTATATTATAGCAGAAGGTTATCTCATTTTTCCTGAATTTTATGTGTATAATTAATCATAAAGGAATTTTACCCCCCAACTCCGGTTGTCAAAATATCAAGAAAACTTCAAGAAAATTATCCTTGCGCAAACCTATTTATTACTGATATAATGCTATTCACAATTATTATGCACAAAGAACGTTACGGTTATGTTAACGAACTGGTAAACAATAACCAGATTTAACTTATTTTACCATTCAACTACTATGAAAGCATTAATTACAGGTGGTGCAGGATTTATCGGGTCACATTTAGCAGAGGGTTTGCTTGATGCTGGTCATTCAGTAGAAATCATTGATGATTTATCTACTGGAAGTATGGAAAATATTAATCATTTGATATCCAACTCGCGGTTTAAGTACCATATTGATACTATCATGAACGTTCCGTTAATGGAAAAACTGATTCGGAACGTTGATGTTGTTTACCATCTAGCTGCATCAGTCGGTGTGAAATATGTTATTGAAAATCCATTGAAATCACTGGAAATAAATATTAAAGGAACGGAAATCGTTCTTGACGTAGCAAATCGGAAAGGGAAAAAGAAGGTCATTCTAGCATCAACATCAGAAGTTTACGGTAAAAATGATAAGGTTCCGTTGAAAGAAGACGATGACCGGATTCTCGGGTCAACCTATATCGCCCGATGGGGTTATTCCGACTCGAAAGCGATTGATGAACTATTAGCGTTCGCATATTATCGCGAAAAAAAATTGCCGATAGTCATCGTTCGGTTTTTTAATATCTGCGGACCACGTCAGACTGGAAAATATGGGATGGTATTACCTCGATTCGTTAAAGCTGCGCTATTAAACCAACCGATAACCGTTTATGGTGATGGCAACCAAACCCGTTGCTTTTGCTATGTTGGGGATATTGTTAAAGCACTGATATTGCTTGCAAATAAACCACAAGCGGTAGGTCAGGTGTTTAATATTGGCAGTAATGAAGAGATTAGTATCCGGCATTTAGCGGAGAAAGTTAAAAAGCTTGCTAATAGTGATTCAAAAATTGTATTTATACCTTACGAAGAAGCATACGAAAAAGGATTTGAGGATATGCGACGTCGAGTTCCGGATATTAGTAAAATCAAAAAGCTAGTTGGATTTAAACCGCAGGTTAAATTAGATGAATTGATTCGAAAAGTGATAGAATATTACGAAAACTAAGCAGTTCAAATTCTCAATTTAGCATTGAGCATATCAAATTTGAGAGGAATCCTACTTATGAAAATAGAACAATTAACCAAATCGGATTTGGGAACGGTAAGTGATTTCTGTAATCGGAATATTATGTATGATAAATTTACACCAGCATTGATTGAAGAGAAAAGTTTCGCCGACCCTGATTTTGACCCAGCATTAACCTTTGTGGCGAAAGATAATCATGGAAATATCATTGGATTCCTGCTAGGAGTTATGCGGGTCTGGAAGGGAAAACCGATTGGCTGGATTAAACTCATGGCAGTTGAAGAATCGTTCCGCCGAAAACAAATCGGTTCAGAAATGTTGAAATTGTTAGAAACAAAATTAACATCGCTTGGAGCAACGGAACTGAAAATAATGGATTGTCCGATGAATTACTATATGCCTGGCGTAGACCCACGGTATACTGAAATGGTGGTATTTTGTCTACGGCGAGGGTTTAATCGAACTGGTGAAAATATTAATATGGATTGCGATTTAGTCACCGGAAACTTCGATACTACCGAATTAGAACAAGAACGAATTAAAGACGGTTTTGAAATTAAACGCGCTGAACCAGCTGATAAGGATGAAGTTTTACGTTTTGTTACCTGCCAATTTCCGGGCTGGGAACATGAAATAGCAAATACGTTCAAAAACAATCCGATCAGTCTGCATATTGCCAAAAAGGATAAAGAAGTGGTAGCGTTTTCCGCGTATGATGGAAACAATATCGGACTAGGTTGGTTTGGTCCAATGGGAACTAATCCGAACCTACGTGGTAAAAAAATCGGTGAAATATTGCTTAAACGTTGTTTAGCTGACCAAAAGAAACAAGGATATAAAATATCGATTATACCTTGGGTAGGGCCAATTAGTTTCTATTTGAATACTGTAAATGCGAAAATCAGCCGGGTCTTCTGGACATTTCAAAAACCTTTATAAAGGATACTTACACCGATTACCTATAGATTACACCACTTATTATAATAAGGAAATAAAACCATGACGCAACGAACAGCAACGATATCGCGACAAACTACGGAAACAAAAATAAACCTATCTCTAAACCTTGATGGAACTGGCGAGTATCATATTGACATTGGTGTACCGTTTCTGGAACACATGCTGAATCTATTTGCGAAACATGGTTTATTTGATTTAACCGTTCAAGCGCAAGGAGATATCGATGTTGATGCACATCATACTGTGGATGATATTGGAATCTGTCTAGGAAAAGCTTTCGCTCAAGCGTTAGGAGATAAAGCCGGTATTAAACGGTTTGGTTCGGTTCAATTACCAATGGATGAAGTATTAGCAGCAGTGTCTGTAGATATAAGCGGCCGAGCTTATTTAGTGTTCAATGTTCCGAAATTAAAAGGAAAAGTGGGTGAATTTGATGTTGAGTTAGCAGAAGAGTTTTTTCGCGCGTTTGTAACCAATGCGGGGATAACTCTTCACATTGACCTGATTCGCGGAGAAAATCTCCATCATATTATTGAAGGTATATTTAAAGCGGTGGCTAAAGCGTTAAGCATTGCAGTGTCTCGAGATGAACGGGTTAAAGGGATACCATCTACCAAAGGGGTTATTTAAGAAACAAAATGCCCGTAACACGGAAAAATTATTCTATTTCTTTTCCGAGGGCGGCTGCGTTAATCCTTCTCGATGCATAATTTCTTCGTAAGCCATTCTACTTCCTGGAGGACGGATACCAAATTGTTTCAATAATTTTTCTACGGTTGATTTCAATATCCCAGGATCAAACGGTTTCGTAATATATTCTGTTCCACCGAGTTTTTTTGCTCGGTCGATATCAGTAGGATGTGTTTTAGCCGTTAAAAATACGATGGGCATATTTTTTAACGCGGGTTGTTTTCGAATCATTTCAATCACCTGAAATCCGCTCATTTTTGTCATCATAATATCAAGTATCATGATATCCGGTAGATAAAGCATTGCTTTTCTTACCGCTAGAAATCCATCCGTTGCGGTTATAAATTCATATTCTGAAGCGAAAATAACGCGAAGCAGCTGGAGCAAATCTACATCATCATCAACCGCTAAAATTCGACCATGATGCGCAGCGATTTTTTCCGGGGCAACCGCTTCGAGCTTTGCCGGATGAACTATCTTTTCTGCAGGATTGACATCAGATTTTTTTACTTCATTTGACGGAGTAATATTAGCCGACTTAAAAGATACTTCTGCTTCATCGACTTTTGGTATACCGAGTTTAGCTGTAGCCCCAGCTGGCGGGGTGTATTTAACAGTTCGGATTTCGTTAATTCGTTCAATTGTAAATAGTCGATGTTCCGGTAAAAGGACTTCTGTTTCAAGAATTTTCGTTATCGTCTGAATTAATCCTTCACTGGATAACGGTTTCGATAAATAT
Source organism: bacterium (assembly GCA_026416715.1). NCBI lineage: Bacteria > bacterium. Next base: position 9,954 of record JAOAEQ010000031.1, on the reverse strand, counting down.
TGAACGCCTTCTTTTTCTTTTAATCCTCGGAGATTATCTGGTTTTTTCGGGTCATCAAGCATCAATATCGGCACTTCTGCGAACGCAGAGTTTGACCGAATCCATTGGGCAATCTGATGCCCATTTTTTTCTGGCATCATAACATCAATTAAAATCAAATCCGGTTCCGACAAGGTTACGATGTTCAACGCTTCATTCGCATCAGCGACCAAGACAACTTCATAGAGTCCCTCGAGTGTTTTCCGAACGAATTCTAATACCTCATTTTCATCATCTATAATAACAATTCGATACTTCACATTTTCCTCCAACAAAAAATATAATTGAAAGGTAATTGAATTATAATGTAATTAACTTTATCCGTCAAGTAAAATTAATTGCCGATAGAAATAGCTTGGTTTATTTGATTGAACCATTTTCAATCTGATATTGGGCTACCGCTTCAATCTCCGCTAACCGCAACGGATGAACTGCTGTGATAAATGTTTGACATTGTTGCTGGAGTAACACGGCAGAAATATATTCTACCCGCCGTTCATCAAGTTCGGAAATGAAGTCATCAAGCGCAACTATGGGAGATTCTCCGAGCTGATTTTGTATATACTCAATTTCCGCTAATTTCATCGCGATAACCGCACTCCGTTGTTCACCTTGCGACCCGAACGATTTCAAATCATGCCCGTCGATAAAAATCAGAATATCATCTCGATGCGGGCCGAGCAAAGTTACCCCAAGTTCGAACTCTTTTGAACTCAACTCATCCAGTTTTTGGTGATATGCTCTTGATAACGTTTCGAAATCTAGCATTTCTTCTTCTGAAAAAGATGTTTCATAGTATAAGGTTAATGTCTGTGAAGAGCCACTAATCCGCTGATAATTCATCTGCGTTCGTTCATTCATCTTTAGGAGTGTTTCTTTTCGCGTAAGGATAATTTCGCTACCGTATTGAATCAGTTGTTTATTCCAGACAGTAACCGTATCCCGATGAGCCTTTTCAAATTTCACTTGCCGAAACGCGAAATTCCTTTGTTTAACCACGCGATGATATTGCTGCAGCGCAAATAGATAGTGGTTGTTAATTTGCGCTATCGCCAAATCAATAAACCGGCGACGCAACGCCGGTTCCCCTTTAACCAAATATAAATCATCTGGTGTGAATAAAACGACAACTAGATTTCCGATAAGTTCTGCTCGACGGGGAAGTACTTTTCCATCGAGTTTTAATTGTTTTTCACCTTTTGCCAAACCTATCTCAACCGTATGCGGTTGATTCCGCCGGATAAACTCTGCTTTTACATAGGTATATGGTTCCTCCCAGCGGATTAAATTCACATCTTCCGTGGTTCGGTATGACCGAGCTGTTGCCGCGAAAAAAATGGATTCTAGTAAGTTGGTTTTTCCCTGAGCATTGCCACCGTAAAAAATATTCATTGGTTTATCGAACGAAAGCGATAGGGTATGAAAATTCCGGTAATTATGTAAAACTAATCGAGTTAAATACATACCAACTAATAAACCCTTCGTAAGCTACATTCATCGTTCTAATATCAATCGATCAATGTTCTTTATTAACAGTATACCCTAACCTATTACCATTTGACAAAAATATGAATATTTAGCTATTGTTATGTATAATTATACATTAGGAAATAACAGCCTTTTAACAAGAATATGCAACCGGGAATACTTGGATAAGGTAACTGCGTCTATGTCCAAACGACAAATTCAAGAAATTGAAATTTTAATCCGTGCCCGGTACCCAATTCTTTATATTGTAACCTGGGAAGAAGACCGAGTTGAATCTGCATTATTAAGTATCGTTAAGTCACGAGATAAAAAACTTTATACCTGGACTATTAATCAAGGGCTAATTCCTTACGGCGTTTCTGCACAAGCACAAAAATATAAAAATGTCCCGACCTCAGACCCTTTGCTAGCGTTAGATGCAGTAATCGAATCTGTTGAACCTGCAATATTTTTATTTAAAGATTTCCATTCGTTTATAAATGAAGCTACCGTTAAACGCAAATTGCGGGAAGTATCCAATTATCTCCGAAATAGTTATAAAACCTTGGTTTTAGTAGCTCCGGTTTTAACATTACCGCCAGAATTAGAAAAAGATATAACGGTAATTGATTTTGATTTACCAACACTAGACGAATTAAGTGAACTACTCGACCGGGTATTAGCGGATTTACCACGAGAGGCTGATATCCGATTTGCGCTTGAACCGGAAACCCGAGAAAAAATTCTGCACGCAGCCCTGGGTTTAACTATAAAAGAAGCAGAGAATGTCTTCGCAAAAACCATTGTTCAACAGGGGAAACTAGATGAAGAGAGTATCACCGAGATTTTTTCCGAAAAACAGCAGATAATCCGAAAATCTGGGCTTCTTGAATACTATGCCGCAACCGAAAATTTCAATGAAGTTGGTGGACTTGATGCATTGAAAGAATGGTTGCATACCCGACGTCTAGCATTCAGTGAACAAGCGCGTTCGTTTGGTCTTCCAGCACCAAAAGGCGTATTGTTTATCGGAGTTCAAGGTTGTGGGAAAAGTTTAAGTGCAAAAGCGGTTTCAGCATTATGGAAAGTTCCTTTACTCCGATTAGATATGGGTAGACTATTCGGAAGTTTGGTTGGTTCTTCTGAAGACAATGTACGTCGAGCGATTAAAGTTGCAGAATCCGTTTCTCCGACGATATTATGGATTGATGAAATTGATAAATCTTTTGCCGGAATTCATAGTTCGTCTTTTTCCGATGCTGGAACTACGGCGCGCGTATTTGGTACATTCACTACCTGGTTGCAAGAAAAAACCGCACCGGTTTTTGTCATCGCTACCGCAAACAATATTACTCAATTACCACCGGAGTTACTCCGGAAAGGGCGATTTGATGAAATATTCTTTATTGATTTACCGAATTTCTGGGAACGAAGCGATATATTTCGGATTCATCTCGCAAAACGAAATCGGATACCGGAAGAATTTGATATTGAACAATTAGCGCAAGCAACGGAGGGATTTTCTGGTGCTGAAATCGAACAGGTAATTATTTCTGCATTATATGAAGCTTTTGCAGCACACGAACCGTTAACCACGGCACTGATTCTTCATAATATAAAAGAAACCATGCCGTTATCAAAAACGATGCGGGAAGAAATCGAACAACTTCGGCAATGGGCGGAAGGAAGAGCGCGTCGCGCTTCTTCGATAACTGAACCGGAACAAATAAAAAAAGTTGAAAAACGAAAATTAGAATTATAGATACTCGCTTTTGCGAGTATGATGATTTGGGGCTTGATACTATGGCAGTTCCAATGATATACGTAATCGTTCCAGCAATTGCGACAACTTGGCCAGCTCTGCTACCAATTCTTTTAGCTGTAACAGGAGCGATGGGTTATGGACTATTACACGAACGAAAGTTTGTCCGACGCGATCTGAAAAATAAAGGTATCACTGTAGAATTAGAGTTACCTAATACCGAGGTGGTAGGAGAATCGCTCGGAACCGAAACACAAATGCAGGTTGCAAAAAATGATGTGGTGATAACCTTTCGGGTTGACCATCGTGGAAAATGCAATATAACTGTTTGGGGACAAAATAAATTAGCTCAGGAACTACGAGAGATTGGAACTGAAATATCGCAAAAAATTATCCAGCAGTTTGTATATAATAAAGTCACGAGAGAGTTGCCTACGAAAGGATTAACGGTGGTCAGTGAACAGAGGACAGAACAGGATTCAATCCAGCTGACCGTTCGCCGATGGCGATGATAAGAGTAGTCCGAAGTCACTAGCTAGCTTTAAGCGTCAACAAATTTATTGCGATTCTGGATTGAGAAATTTGAATATAAATTTTAAAAATAATTACTACATAGATTGTAAATAGATTATATAGATTTTAAATAGAACAGAAAATTAGCAGTTGGATTCTACTTTATGGGACGCTTTTCAAAATTAGAATTAGAAGATAAAAAAGCAAAAAAAGAAGAATTACTAACGCCAGCGGAACCCATAGAAGAGGGATATAATCAAGATTATTATTTTGCACAAGCGGAAGAATATTATCGAAAAGGCGAATACGAAAAAGCATTACGCTATTATTCCCGTGCGTTAGGTATAGATAATACGCTTGTTCCCGCTTGGGTCGGTCAGGTTAAAGCGTTATTAGGTATGGGGGAGTATCGAGAAGCGCATGTTTGGGTTAACAAAGCGTTAGAACTATTTCCGGGTGAATCAGAATTATTAGCTGCTAAATCAGTGGTGTATTGCCGATTAGGAATGCTTAAACAAGCAATAGGAATTTCAGATTTATCCTTAGAGCAGAAAGCTCCTACAGCATACTGCTGGCTTGCTCGAGGTCAGGTATTTTTATGTAAACGGAGTCGAAATGCGCAGTTTTGTTTTGATAAAGCGATCGAACTAACTCAAAATGATTGGTTTATGAACCAGCAAGTTGCATTAGCTTACTTCGAAGCTGGTCAATATAATAAAGCACTAACCTATTTTTCTAATGCTGCATCAAAAAATAGTCAGAGTCCTTATCTTTGGTATATGATTGGATTATGTAATCAGAAATTAGGATTTTATACTCGAGCGATTCAATGTTATCAGCAGGCGTTAGAACTTGACCCGATATATAAACCTGCGGTTCGAGCTTGGGCAAAAGTTAATAGAACGAAATGGTTTGCGCGATTATTTTTCTGGATTATCAGCCCTTTTAGAAAATAAAATCTTCCTGCTTTTGCAGGGGTATGTTATATTAGGATTTTGATTTTGGTTCTACCCTATGCCAAGTGAACAATTTGATATTGAAATAACTAAATCCGGTGAAGTAGTAGTGCGGTTTAAAGATATTGCGGGAACACATGTTGTCGAATATGTAAATGTATTAACCAAAATGATTGGAACGTTGAAAGAAGACCAAGTTAATATTAAGCGATATGAACCTGAACCTGAAATCGGAATTACCCCTAGCGCAACGCAATCGATACATCGTAAGGTATAACATAACGATTATTTCTAGCGATTATAGCTACAAAATGATTACTCTTCTGTGTTATTAGTGTTAGTATGAAATGTCCGCGATGCGGAATATTTAATCCTACCGAAAATCAAACTTGTTTTGTTTGCGGAGAAAAATTTACTACAAGTCCACCTGCGGAAATTAAATTACCTTCTTTTCCTAGAACAAAATCATTACGCCGATGGCGCAATGTTACTTTCAGATTAAAGCTTCGGACAGATGTTTTAAAATCTGCTGTTCAATATGCTGAAATGCAATGGCAGTTACTCCGTCGCCCCTGGTGGGCAGCATGGTTATCACTTGTTCCTGGTTTAGGCCAACTCTATAATCGACAATGGAAAAAATCGTTAGTTTTTTTTACTATTTATTTCTGTTTAATTTTGGGTATTATTATCAAAATCAAAGACCCTGTTTCAAATTACCTTATCTACTTTACGATTGGTTTAATAGCTATTGCATTCGTCGATGGTTTGGTTTCCTGTATCAAGAAAAACCAGGATTTTGATTTGGAATTCCAGCCGACACGACGGCAGAAACTGAGTGCATTATTTTATGCGCTTTTTGCATACGGTTTGCTGCTTATGTTTCTCCAATTTGAATTAGCGGCTGCCTTCAAATTAGTCCATATAAATAACAATAGTTTGGCTCCGATAATTCAAAAGCTAGACCGTATCTGTATCAATTGTGTCCCTTATTGGTTTCGAGAACCGAATCGCGGGGACATTGTTTGGTATTATACCGACCAGTTTAGTGTCTCGGATAGTGCTGATAATCTCTGGATTATTGCTGCCGGAACTAATATTGAAAAAGTTATCGGATTACCTGGTGAAACAGTAGAAATTAAAGATAGAAAAATCTATATCAATAACCAACCATTATTACCGGAATATTATCCTATAGTAACTCAAAATATGCCGAACCTAAAAGTTACTCTCAATAAGAATACCTATTTTATTCTACGGTCGGTGATTCCGCAACCAGGTGATACCGTATCTGACCATATTGGATTTATTACGGGAATGCCACAGGCACACAATGCAAGATTTGCTCCATTAGAAACCTGGCAACGTGTCTGCTCGGTTCCGAAAGAAAAAATTATTGGAAAACTGTGGTTTATTTACGACCCGCCACAACGAAGACGATTCTTCTAACGCAGAATTTGCATCATATCCCTATATCTTGGAATTAGATAGGTTACACTTAACCAATATATGAACCAAATGAGGAATATCGTAATGAGAATGACTAATGTTGTAAGTAGAAATTTAGAAGTAGTATTAAATTCCGGACTTTTCCATAGTAACGGCAATGCAAACGGTCCAGCAATAGCAAAAAGCATTAATAAAACGAAAGGGATTGAGTAATACCATTTGTTATTCGCATTTCTTTCAGCTATCTGTTCATTATTTACCTCAACGGCGATATAACAGTTCGGACAATAGACTTTCCCTTCCACTACGGTTATGCACGTATGACAAATGGCTCTACCACAACCGAAACAAACCGTCTGACTAACAATAGTTGGATGCCGATAACAAGTAGATTTTATTTCAGAAAATTCATTCCGGCTCTTTGCTTCCATATTTAACTAATAATCATATCATAACCTACCTTGGTGATACATTGCCTTTTTGATTATAATAAATACATTATTAACCGTAAAGTGTTCAACTATGTAAATAAGTTATCATGATGTATAGAGTTTAGGATTTGTTTGCAGGTATCGATTTCTATGAACAATTATGTTATTATTGAAAAGGTAGGAATAACGATTATGGTATTGTTAGGTAGCTTGACTATAGGTATCACCAATCTTGAATCAAAACCGCTTTTGGTTCCACAAGTAGATTTAATCTTATATCAAACGAAATCTGATTTTGAATATTGTCATTTGTATAACATCGTTTACAATGACCTGGCAGCGGGATTTGAATTAGCCAAAACCACTACAGGAAAATTTATGTCATCGGGAATGATAGTTTCTCCGTCAATAAAAACCAAATTCCTAGCGACAACGCTAGTTACTTCATGGAATGCTCTCCTGCCGAAAGGAACCGCCGTAAAAATTGAAATACAGGTTAAATCAAATTATTTTTCCCGTTGGTCACCATGGTATGAAATTGCCACGTATGGTGATAAACAGTTGGATAATCCGGAAAAAATCAAACGCGGATTATGGGGATATGTTAAAGAAGACGAATTGAAATTGCGGGTTGGCAGTCGGTATTTTCGATTTCGTATAACATTGATGACCATAGATTCGTCAACAAGTCCGATTTTAAATTTGTTTGGTGTTTCCTATGCAGATATGAAACATCGAATCGAACTCGTTGATAGGTTACTACCCTTCTCTGATACTCAAACCTCAGAATCTATTTCTCCAGATTGGGCTAAAGATTTACCTGTTCCGTATCGTTCGCAACTGTATGAAGATAAAACCATTTCCTGGCGCGCTTGTCATCCGACCTCGTTAGCTATGATATTAGAGTACTACGGAACTAATCTTCCAACTGCCGAGGTAGCTCGCTGTGTTTGGGATGATTATAATGGCATTTACGGTAACTGGAGTTATAATGCTGCTTTTGCAGGAACATTAGGATATCGCGCTTGGGTACGCTATTGTAACGGATTTGATGAAATTAAAAAAGAAATTGCAGCTGGTCATCCGGTTATTCTTTCCATTGCCTATCCCAAAGGGGTACTAAGCAATGCTCCCGTCAAATCTACTAACGGGCATATCATAGTTTGTCGCGGATTTACTCCCCAAGGTGACCCGATATGTAATGATCCTGCAGCGAAATCCGAAGAAACCGGGCATATCGTTTATAAAAAAGAAGAATTGGAACGGGCTTGGCTGACTCGAAAAGCAGCGGCTATATTTATTCATCCGGCTATTGAACGAATGAACGCAACAAAAAATTAACGGAATCAAGCCATGATAACTTTGATAACTTAGGGCAAATTCTCGACTGCTGAATATGCACAAGACTGAAATTTTCCAACGACGAAAAACCAAGAAAATCAAAGTCGGGTCACTGTATATTGGTGGTGATGCACCGATATCAGTTCAATCGATGACGAACTCTGATACTCGGGATATTGACGCAACGGTAAAGCAGATTCAACGTTTAACTGAAGCTGGCTGTGAATTGGTTCGTGTAGCGGTTCCGGATATGAAATCAGCTGAGAATCTTAGCGAAATTAAATCACAAATTTCGATTCCACTTGTTGCTGATATTCATTTCGATTACAAACTTGCGTTAAAAGCTATTGAACAAGGAATAGATAAACTGCGGTTAAATCCAGGAAATATCCGCAATAAACAAGAGCTTATCGCTATTATTACTGCTGCTAAAGATAAGAAAATCCCGATTCGTATTGGGGTAAATGCTGGGTCAATACCTCAAGAAATAATCGCTAAATATCATGGAATTACTCCGGAAACAATGGTTGAATCCGCCCTTTGGGAAATAGATTTATTTGAAAAACATAATTTTAATAATATTATTATTTCCTTAAAAACTTCTGATGTTCCTACCACACTCAATAGCTACCGATTAATGGCTAAAAAGGTTGAATATCCTTTTCATCTTGGTATAACGGAAGCTGGGCCAGCTTGGTGTGGAACAATTAAATCTGCTGTTGGTATAGGGATTCTATTAGCTGAAGGGATTGGTGATACAATCCGCGTTTCACTTACTGCAGACCCGGTCGAAGAGGTTAAAGTTGGTTGGGAAATTCTGAAATCGTTAGGACTTCGACTTCGGGGAGTAAATCTCATTTCCTGCCCGACCTGCGGAAGATGTGAAGTTGATTTATTGAATATTGTTAAACAACTCGAGTCGAAGTTAGATACCATCAAAATGCCAATTACGATAGCGGTTATGGGCTGCGTGGTTAACGGTCCTGGAGAAGCAAAAATTGCGGATATTGGTATTGCAGCTGGAAAAGGTTCGGGAGTATTATTCCGGCATGGGAAAATCGTCAAAAAAGTCCCGGAATCAGAATTTATTTCAGCACTGCTTGACGAGCTTAAAGAGATGCAAACAAAAAACTTTTAGTTATCCTGCCTTCCGAATCATTCTATTCTAGCAACCATCTATCTTGACATAAGTCTAGTATCGGTCTACAATATCCTTATAAGGAACGATATAATAGCGAAAATATATAACTGGTATGCGAACAAAAAATATTCAAAAAACAGCATTATTTTCACCATCTTCTATTCAGCAAACAGCAGGTCAGGTTAACACTTCTGCTGACGGAGATGAGTTTTGGGAGCTACTACAATCCTCGTTGATTCAATTCGAAGAAGGAGATATTATTAAAGGAACTGTGGTAGCAATTGATTCAGAAGGGGTTCTTGTTGACATTGGTTTTAAGTCTGAAGGGATAGTGCCGCTATCACAATTTAAAAAATTACCTAACGGCGAACTGGAAGTTAAAATCGGCGATGTCATTGAGGTGTCGGTTTATAAAAAAGAAACTGAAAACGGGCTGGTTCTATTATCAAAACAACTTGCAGACCGTGTCCGTGGTTGGTCTACGTTAACTGAAGCATATAAAAAACAAGAAAATATTACAGGAACACCGGTTTCAGCCACTCGCGCTGGATTGATTGTTGACCTTGGCGACAATATTACCGGATTTATTCCGATTTCGCAATTAGGTTTAAATCCTGGAGAAAAAATAGATAGTTTATTGCAAAAACCGGTAAAAGTAAAAATTCTTGATTTAGATATTCAAAAGGGTCGAGTAATACTATCACGTCGTGCAGTGATTGAAGAAGAGCGAATACAGAAACGACAGAGCGCTTTTGCTACTATCCACGAAGGTGATATTGTTAAAGGAAAAGTTAAAGCGATTACTCCGTATGGTGCATTTATTGACCTCGGTGGACTTGATGGGTTATTACATATAAG
>JAOAEQ010000030.1 GCA_026416715.1 bacterium | reverse complement strand
TATTGCGTGAGTTTGCGCGCGAACAGCAATTAACCTACTATTTTGAAGTCGGCCAGGTGGGAATTGAACATGCGTTACTTCCAGAACAAGGGCTAGTGCTACCAGGAGATGCGATAATCGGTGCGGATTCGCATACCTGCACTTACGGAGCGCTTGGGGCATTTTCTACCGGAGTAGGCAGTACTGATTTAGCCGCTGCGATGATTACCGGTCAAGCGTGGTTCAAGGTTCCGGAATCGATAAAATTCATTTACTACGGGAAACTGCAGAAATGGGTTAGCGGAAAAGATTTAATTCTATATACAATCGGTGATATTGGCGTCGATGGCGCTTTATATAAATCGATGGAGTTTACCGGCGAAACGATACGGATGCTTTCGATGGATAGTCGATTAGCGATGTGTAATATGGCCATTGAAGCAGGGGGGAAAAATGGAATCATCGCTCCGGATGAAATTACCCTTGAATATGTCAAACCACGCGCGAAACGGAACTATACCGTTTATCAGAGCGACCCTGATGCTCACTATTGTTTGATTAAAGAATATGATGTAACCAAAATAGAACCACAGGTAGCGTTTCCGCATTTACCATCGAATACCAAACCGATTAGTCAGGTTGGCACTATCCTAATTGACCAATCGGTTATCGGTTCCTGCACTAACGGGCGAATGGAAGATTTACGGATTGCAGCGCAGATTCTTAAAGGAAAACGAGTCCATCCGTATGTGCGATGTATCATTTTTCCGGCGACGCAAGCGATTTATCGGCAAGCGATGAATGAAGGATTGCTTGAAATTTTTATTGATGCTGGCGCTGCGGTTAGCACGCCGACTTGTGGTCCTTGTTTAGGTGGACATATGGGCATTCTTGCGGAAGGTGAACGCGCTATTGCGACTACCAACCGGAATTTCGTCGGTAGAATGGGACATCCAAAAAGTGAAGTATATCTCTCCAATCCGGCAATCGCTGCAGCGAGCGCTATTCTCGGCCGGATAGGTTCCCCAGAGGAGGTTAAGTAAGTACCAAGTACCCAAACCCAAGTACTTAGTACCAAAATGGTTTATGAACATGAACAATAAACTGCAATTTAAAGGTAAAGCGTGGAAATATGGAGATAATGTAAATACCGATGAAATTATTCCGGCACGATACCTGAATACATCTGACCCGGATGAACTTGCCCAGCATTGTATGGAAGATATTGATGCCGAGTTTATTCACCGAGTTAAACCAGGAGATATTATTGTTGCTGGGGATAATTTCGGATGTGGCAGTTCGCGGGAACATGCGCCGGTTGCAATTAAAGCAGCGAAAATCTCTTGTATTATTGCGAAAAGCTTTGCACGAATATTCTATCGGAATGCGATTAATATCGGGTTACCAATACTGGAATGTCCGGACGCAGTTGCGGGAATTAATACCGGTGACGAAGTAGAAGTAGATTTATCTACCGGAACCATTACAAACCATACCTCGGGGAAAACCTACCAAGCAGCAAGTTTCCCACCATTTATGCAGTCGCTCATTGCAGCGGGCGGGTTAATGAACTATGTGAAACAGAAAATTACGTAGCCCCAATTTTAGAAATAAATTAATTTGCCATACATGATTGAAAAATTATGTATGGCTTTTTTTTATTGTGTGAAAAGGGAGCAATACCGGGGCAGAATGAGAATTGAACCGTTCAATTCTCATTCTGCTCCGCTCAAGATTGCAAATTGGATATATTTCAATTGTTTTGGTATCAATTTTGTACTCCGAATAAGCAAACTCGATGGATAAGCGTTGAGAATTTTAGAGTTAGCTGGAATAAACTATGGCATAAAATATGCTCAATGTAATAATTAAGCGAAAAATAGCTTGTAAAAAAGTTGACAATAGTTCGGATTTAAGCTAAACTTAACAAGATAGGTTAAGTCGCATGCTATTTGATTTTCCGTCTTGATAAATCTAAAAAGGAGGGAATTTATGTACAATATTACTAAATCCAACCGAACAGGTAGTGCGTTGGTTCTCGCCGTGATGATGTGTTTACTCATGCTCGTATTAGCGATGACATTAATCGGATTCGCTTATTTCACTTCGGAACAAGCATATTTTTATCACGATTACGCCCAAGCGTTATATACCGCAGAAGCTGGATTAAATCGGGTTATCGCTAGTGCCGATACTTCAAATAATATCTATCTAACCGGGTCACTGGATACCGCACAGTTCGCTAATTGCCGATATTATGCATATTATTCCCGGGGAACCGGAACGTATGCTATTGCCTCTTCGAGAGGGACAGTAACTCGACTTCGGTCAGTGCACCGAATCGTGTTAGTTCAAGTTATTCCTGGAGATAGTCCGTGGAACCATATGATCTGGGGTGGGGGGAATACTATTCCTGCTGGAAATGACCCGACCACTTATCCTCCTGGATATAATTCGACGACTAATGGACCGGTATATAATAAGCAATATATTCCGAGGTATACTCTTGATTCAACAGGGAAATGGACTCCATATTACCAAATTTCAACGACATCGCCAAATTGTTTCCTTTCTCGAACAACCACCATCGGTTCAACGGCAGGTTTAACGTATAGTTGGAGTGGAAATGTATGTACAATTAGAGGAACATTTACGGGCTTAATTTATGTCGAAGGTTCAATTATGGTTTCGGATGGATTGACCGTAAATGGAACGTTAATTTCTGTCGGCGGGAATATTACCATTGATAAAAGCAATATAACCATAAATCAAAATACCACCCGTATGAATTATGTCTCGTTAGCCTGTATTGATACCACAGCGACTGATAATTTTAGCACATGGACGACGAATCCGAATGCAGGACGTATTATCCAATCCACGGGAAACGCAACTTTAATCGTTCGCGGTGGCGCAGTATATTGTTCAGGTATCTATGCGAAAAATGGTCAGGGAACAGACATTGATGGCGTTATTGTATGTATGGGAGCTGATATCAACGGATTCCCTTCAGGGAGTTATCAGTTCGACCCGGATGTTCATTTGAATCCACCGTTAGGTTTTGATATGAGTAGGTTTACGAGTCGGAAACAGATAGCTTCAAAAAGCTGGCGAGAATTACCATATAGTATGTAAACACACTATCAAATATCTCTCTCAACGAAAAACCTTGGGGGTGTTAATTTATTATGAATTCAATTCAAAAACAACCATTATACGCTGGGTTTACTTTAGTTGAAGTATTAGTTGCAGCACTTATCTTGGTAATAGGTATTGTTGCGGTATATAGTGCGGTTCTCTGGGGAAAATATTATACGAAAAAGAATGAATATGTAGTTACTGCTGCCCATATCGGGAGAGATAAAATGGAGGTAATCAAAGCGTTCGGGATTTATAATGCTAATGATACTACCGCCTATACGGTATATAATCCTGCAACAGGAACCTATGCTGTGGATACGGTAATTCATCCACGACATCCTTCCAGCGCTGATACATCATTTGAAATCGAAACGATTCGCTCCGACGATACGACAACCGGGATTACCACCTTTACCTGCCATGTTTACTTATACGGACGCCCGACAACCGACCCGAAATTTAGAAATCCGATTTGTTCGTATCAGACGCAAATGAGTATAGGAGGAATATAACGCAATGCATAAATCCAACATCCAAAATCTACAATCCAAAAATACAGGAATGACACTACCGGAAGTAGCAATAGTTGCCGCAATTTTATTGGTTATTCTTATTCCAATCGTCGATTTATTTGCGAAATCGACGCAAATGCTCTATGTCGGCGAACAGGAAACTACCGCACAAAAAGAAATCTCGACCGCCATGTATAGAATTGGTCAGGATATCCAAAAAACCTTATATTTTGGCTCTATAAGTAGCACCTATTTCGTCTGCACCACGTATAGTGATAATGGATATGGATTATCAACCGTGCATTACTATAGAGCAACAGACAGTACAATACGCCGAGTCTCTCCTTTTACCGGAACGTTAAACTCTGGGGGTATCCCGATTGCAAAATATGTTACCGGTTTTAACTGTATCTATCGTTGTGATTATAATTATAATACCACGTTCAATAGTTCATCCGTTGCCGCCGTGTTTGTTCGAATTAGTGTAGCTATCCCGGGGAGCACATACTCCTACTTAACTGCAGAATCATCTTGGTGGTCTCGAAATATCCGAACGCTCTAGTGTAAATTCCTATACCCGCGTTCATAAAAATGACTTTTTCTAGGGATTTGATTCATTGAATCCATATACATAACTCTGGCGTAAAGTATCAATTTTTTACCTTAGCGCTAAGTCATTCTAAATTCCACACCTCCGTTCGTATCCGTTAGAATCATCGGTGAACTCTATCTATATCTTTGCAAACTCGCAAATTACGGTATAATATTAATCATTCATTTAATATAATAACACTATAACAAGATAAACCAACATATTGCTTTGCTCCGAGCCTCGATATACATCGAGATAAATTCAGCTCGGGTAATAAAATATAGTCATACTTTGGGTTTAACCCGATATCTATAAAAAATGCAAAAAAGGAGTTTTGGTTTATGGAATCCATATCAGTTGCACCATTTTGTTATAAAGATACTGAAAAATTAATCGCGTTATGGAATCGCTGCTTGCCGATAGACGGAATTACACTGGATATATTCGAACGGAAAATTCTGCTTGACCCCAACTTCGATATTGACGGATTGCAAGTCGCAAAAACCGAGTCAGGTCAATTAGTAGGATTTATGTATGGTGTAGTGTTCCGCGTTCCGCTCGAAGGAGCGGGAATGCTCGAAGACCTGGGATGGATTACCGCAGCTGGCGTTGACCCAGATTTCCGGCATCGGGGAATCGGCTTGAAATTATGGACTGCAGTTGAATCGTTTTTTAAAGCGCGGAACCGAAAAATTATTGCGATTGCTACCTATGCACCGAATTATTTCGTTCCGGGCATAGACATTCATGCGTATCCGGAAGCGGTGCAATTTTTCGAAAAAGTCGGATTTAAAATCACTGCACGACCGTTATCGATGGACGCGCATATCTGGCAGTTTACTATTCCAGAAAAAATTCTTGAAACGGAAAAGCGGTTACTCCAGGAAGGAATACGGATTCAGAAATATGAACGGAAATACCTTATCCCGTATCTTGAATTTATGCGAAAAGATATGCCCGGAAATTGGATTCGGATTGCGCGAGAAAATTTGACGCTATTAACCTACGGTCGATTTAAAGAAGAACAGATATTCCTCGCGATTAAAGGAGACGATGAAATTATCGGGTATTGTCAATATGAAGAAGAGCATTTCGGCCCGTTTGGGGTCAGTGATCGATACCAAGGGAAAGGAATCGGACAGGTGCTTTTAGCGCGAACGATTGAACAGATGCGCAATCGTGGTCACCATAACGCTTGGCTCCTATGGACTGACGATAAAGCATCGGTAGTCTATTCTAAAGTCGGATTTAAAGAATCCAGACGGTATGTGGTAATGAAAAAAGAATTATAACGATAACTTTTATAAACGGATGCTAACAGATACAAAGGGACTAAAATGCGTTAGTTATAACCGTCTGATTCCGCGTTAAATAGTTTGCATTTTGAAAATATGCAGTTAATCGAAAGTACCCGACTAGCTCTTGAAGGACTCACCGCAAATAAACTTCGCGCCTCATTAACGATGCTCGGAATTATTATTGGCGTCGCAGCAGTCGTATTACTTCTCGGTATCTCACTAACGGTTCGCAAAATGATTACCTCGCAGATTAAAGGCCTTGGCACAAATCTCTTTGTCGTTATGCCAGGTAACGTTGACCGAATGGGACCGGTTTCACCGGTTAATCGATTGAAATATCGCGATGCTGAAATGCTTGAATCCCGCAATAGTTATCATCTGAAAGTTGCGCCGGGAATTTTCAATGTTGCAATTGTCAAATATGGCAGTCGCGTTCGGAAAACGACGCTGGTTGTTGGCACCACCCCAGAATTTCAGGATTGCCGAGAATGGAAACCAGTCCGGGGCGAATTTTTTGGGAAAAGTCATCTCGATTCTGACCGCCGGGTATGTGTGCTTGGACAAGCGGTATGGAAAGACTTATTCAGCGGACTTGACCCGCTGGGAAAATCTATCTGGATTAAAGGGAGCAAATTCCGGGTTATCGGAATTATGGAAGAAAAAGGGTATATTTTCGACCAGAATCAGGATGATACTGTGTTCATCCCATTAACGGCAGCGCAGGATTTATTTGGGCTAACCAATATATCGTTTATTTATCTCACCACGCCGAAAACAGAAGATATACCAAAAGCTATGGATGAAGTTAAACGGCTACTTCGTCGTCGGCTTGATGAAGACGATTTCTCGGTTAAAAGTCAGGGTGAATTTTTAAGTATTCTCGAAAGTATAACCGCTATTCTAACCGCAATGCTCGCGAGTATCGGTGCGATTTCGCTATTAGTTGGCGGGATTGGAATTATGAACATTATGCTGGTTTCCGTCACGGAACGAACTCGAGAAATCGGAATACGGAAAGCGGTCGGTGCAAAACCTATTGATATCCTAAAACAGTTCTTAATTGAAGCGGTAGCGATTTCATTTACCGGTGGATTAGTTGGAATTGTATTCAGTTATACGGTAACCTATCTCATTGCAACTTTTGCTGATTTTCATATCGAAATACCTTTAACCGCAATACTTATTGGGGTGGTTTTTTCTGTTATCGTCGGCATTTTTTTCGGTGTATATCCGGCACGAAAAGCAGCGTTACTCGATCCGATAGTTGCGTTACGCTACGAATAACATTATGCGCAGCTATTCAGCGCATATTCTCCAATCTAGACACCTAATAAAAATTATGATATTCTATTTTATGTAATAAATGGTGCCGTTCTTTTTTTAGGATAATGCTGATGTAGCTCAGTCGGTAGAGCAGCGGTTTCGTAAACCGCAGGTCGTCGGTTCGAATCCGACCGTCAGCTCCATTCCATAATACTACCTACCTATTGTTTATTTTCATTAAAAAGTTAGGACAAGATTACATCATCCGTCAGAATGTACTGACTAAACACAAAAATTCTGAATTTGGAGTTTGGAGTTGAGTTATCTGCGGTTTTTCCAAAGAAGTTTGAGTGTAGCGAAAACAGTTTTCGGAATATTAATTTTACTCGGGCTATCTTTAAGGTCATAGCGCAGTATAAACGGTACTTCCGAAATTTTCGTAGTCAATCGGCTTAGTTTAATTAGGAGTTCGTCGGTACAAGCGAACCCTTTCGCTTCGATGAGCGCATCGCCATATTCAGCAAACCCTTGTTTAATTAACCTTGCGCGATACGCCCGATATCCGCAGGTATAATCTTTAACCGATTTTATCGGAAGATAAAATCGAAAAACATATCGCGCGCCCCAACTACAAATCCGACGTAGCACGGGAACCCCAATCTGGTTACTGCCCGGCTGATAACGAGATGCTATAACGATATCCGCTCCGGCGGTAATTTGTTCAATTAATCGCGGGATAACATTCGGGTCGTGGGTATTATCCGCATCAAGGTTGACGATAATATCATCATCTTGCGCGTGAGTTATCGCTGCTTTGAATGCAGTTTTAATTGCTTCTCCTAACCCGCGATTCTCAGGATGGGTTACTATCTCGAGCGGTAATTGCGACTGATAGTGTTCCGCAATATATTGCGTTCTATCCCGACTTCCGTCATTAACCAAAATAATCCGATATTCACCTGGTTCAGCTTCAATTAGTCTGATAAATTTATCGAACAATTTCGGTAAACTTTTTTCTTCGTTATATGCCGGTAAACAAATATAAATCATGACAACGCAGATTACACAGATTACTATAAACAAAATTACATTTTACACCGATTTACCGTGTCCATCTGGGTTAATCTGTGGTTATACAGATTAGATTTTATTGATAAATTACTAGTTTCCCGCCTTTGATTCCAAAGGGAACGAAATGATATTTATCCGTCCAGTTGTTCCAATCGCGAAAACTACCGGGACCTACGAACAATAATTCCCCCTGTTGATGATGATGCGGCCCTAATAAATTCCGTAACGAATTAACCAACTTCAATTCAATCCGTTGGTTTCCCCGCTTGTTCAGATACTTGGTTACGTCAACTGTATATGGCGACCAATACCAGGTAGTAACCTTTTCCTGATTAACCCATACCTCGCAAACCGTTGCATCGATTCTATCGAATTCTAGGTATATTTGCTGTTTCGGTTTGATATCAAGTTTAATTTCTTGCGCCACGACAATCGACCCGGCATAAAATGGGTATCCTTGTTTCACCCAATCCCCGGAACGGAGAAACGAATGTTCATCTACCAATTTGAACGAGTTATCAACAGTCGATTGAACTGCAAAATCGCCAATGAGATAACAGCTTTCTATTTCCGTTTCTTTATCTACGTTACCAGCTAACTCAATCGTATTATTCCCAAACTTGATGAACGCGCTGATATCGATTTTCTTAAAACTGATATCATACCAGAAGTCTTTCAACTGAAATTGAGATACCTTTTGGCTATTAACTGTTATATGATATTTTTCCGGTGTCTCTACTACCAGCCATACTCGTTGACCCGATGTTAGCTGGAATCCGACTTCGAAATTATATCGGATCTTAAACGCAGTCCCGATACTCTGTTGCCGTATTAACTCGTAAACTTTTATCACTGGCATTCGTGCACTCCAACGTTTCGAGTTGAGTTGATATCGACAGTAATCCAGAGTAAGCGCATTTTCAGTCTGCCGAATGTATCTCCATTTCGAAGCTAAGGCAATGTTACGGATAATTTTTGAAGGTAATGACTGTTTGAGTCGAATCCGGCTGAAGTTGCCTGATTCTGGATTACACCGGAGTAGATATGACCCGGCGGGAATAAATGGTAACCGAATTCGCGTTTGTTTGTTGGTTTGCATTGTGCATAAAGGAGTAATTTCACCGGTAGAGGCGTCCCATAATTCCCAAGAACCAGTTTGTGCGATTTGAACTTCTGCTTCATATGCTCGCTCGTGATTGGTGTTCGCAAAAAAGTAGAAGTCCGTTTTGCCGATTTTCCGATGATGATACCAGATTTCCGGAATATTTTTTCCTTGCAAGTCGAATATAGTAATCTCTTTTTCAATGAATTGCGATAATATTTTATCTATGGTATCGCACTCGAGTGAACCAGGTACCGACCGGACTAGAATCCGATTAATCGCTGTATCTTTTTTACCGTCAACCAAGCTCGGATATGGCGGTATTTTAACCACTTTCCCATTCGCTGCAAGGAATTGGTTTAATAAGTCAACGGTACTTTCCTGCCAGGT
Source organism: bacterium (assembly GCA_026416715.1). Lineage (NCBI taxonomy): Bacteria > bacterium. The sequence goes on along the minus strand of JAOAEQ010000030.1, from coordinate 23,753 downwards.
TAAACTTGGTGGCATAATTACCACTTGATATTTTTGTTTTCCAACACAGAATCGGTTCCCATCAATCTTTCCATATTTTGCAAGAATCGTTTCATCGCCATAATCAAAATCCCAATGGGCAGCTAATAAATTCTGACTTAACGTTATAAAAGCCGTGTTATAAGTTTCGACTGCCTTTTTATCCAATGGTGTATATACACTCCACGCACTGCCAATCGGATGTAAAACCAGAACGGAATTAACCCGTTCCCCTTGCGAAAGAACATAACTCAATCGTGCGAAATAATCCTGAATGAACCGGTTATACTTCCACCACGGTTGCTGATAATATAGGTTTGGTGGATAATCCCGTTTCCTTCTTCCTTTCATTGAATATAGGCATAAATGCTCATTTATAAAATTTATCCCATGGATAAAATGCCAATCCGCAATCCATTTTCGGTCTAAAAAACTCATGTTCTGCCCACTACATCCAAACATCTCGGATAAAACCCGTTTAATCCCAAGTTGGCTCGCTACGGAACCAACCTGTTTTGCCGTCATGATATCGTTGATATTTCGTCCTAAATGGTCTATACCCGGCTGCTGCATATATTCGTAATGCGGCATCGCTGAACCTATCCACTTCGTCTGTATCATCAGGTTATCTTCACATAGCATATGTCCAGTAGATTGGAGACCGTGTTGCTCGCACCAATCATAAATCTGTTTGGTATATGCTTCAACAAACAAACTGGCAACTGTTTTCCAATAATCGAACCGAACCTGATAATAGTTTCCTTTATTTAAGAATAACGATATCACATGCGGCTGAAGGTCATACCCATTTTTCGTTTTGAAATAGTGCCGAAATCCAGTTGTCCAAGGAACACTTGGTATTGAAAAATTATCAAGATGGTAATTTGGTTCATCGGTGAAAATGCCGGGAATAGTTTTCCCGAACTCGGCGCCGCAAACTCGGGCATATGCTTCGTGCGTGCTATGGATAAACGCAGCGATTGCTTTCGGATTCAAAGTATCTACATAACAGGTATGGTTAAACCACGGATTGTTCATCGGCATTGTTACTATTTTAAATCGTTTGGTTTTAGCGTTGTATTCGAGCGCTTTCATCCGATAACTCTTCGATAGCTTTGGAACAATTCCGCCAGCAAACCCGCTTGGCCATCGGTCTTCATCATATAACCAGGCGAACATCTTATTCTTTTTCGCAGCTTTAACCGCAGCGCGAATACAAGCCATCCATTCTTTCGAAAGATATGGTGTAATCAATCCGCTACGCGCATGCATAAAAAATCCACCGAGTCCCTGCTGTTTCATTTCGTTAATTTGCCGAACTAATTCCTGCGGTTCAAGTTTATCATTCCAAGACCAGAACGGTGCACTTCGATATTCTACAGGGGGAAAACGGAATTGACGTTTATTCAAGTTCATAAGAGTCTTTAATAGATTTAAATAAGGCTAGCTAAAGTTATATAACCTTCAACTAATGTTGGTTAGAAAATCTATGTTCTACGAGACGTTAGTCGTCGGTTTCTGAACTTTAGTTCTTCCGATATTAGATTGTAAACTGTGTGTATAGTTAGATAGCTCTCAATTTTTCAGTAGATTTAGTGTTCGACGATACGCAAAACGAAGATAGTTTAACATAATTCGAGGACTACCTGCAGTAAAAAGAGTGCGGAAAATATAATGCGGACGGAGATACAATTGCCAGAGTGCTGATTTTCGATATTTCTCTAACTGTTTCGGTGAAAGCGAATAAGACCGAACCGCTGGGGTAGCGTAACTCGCTTGACTCGCATCGGATACCACGAAAAGATTTTCTTCCTGGACAAGGGCATACAGCTCGGTTCCCGGCAGCGGATAAACAATATTGAAATCGAAAAAATCGGTATCAAGTTCTTTCGCTAACCGAATCGTTTCTCGAATCGTTGTTTCAGTTTCCCAAGGGAGTCCGAAAACATAGAACGCGTGCGTCTTTAATTTCGCTTGTTTCGTTAGGCTAATTGCCGTTCGAATTTTATCTAGCGTAATCCCTTTTTTCATTTTATTAAGGAGTTCCTGCGACCCGCTTTCTATCCCATATCCAACCACCCAACATCCCGCTTTTTTCATCCATTGTAGCATCTCTAAATCAACGGTATCAACTCGGGAATTTGCACCCCAGCGAATATCTAAGTTCATAGCAACTAATTTCCGGCATAAATCAATCACCCAATTTTTATCCCAGGTGAATGTATCCGCATTGAACAGGAAATTTTTAATTCCGAATTGGGTTACGCATTCTTCAACTTCAGCGACAACATTTTCTGGACTCCGCATCCGAACTTTATATCCGGCAACGAGCGGCGCTGAACAGAAGATACATCGAGCGGGACACCCTCGACTGGTTTGAATAACGGTTATCGGTTCATCATTTTCCGGACTGCGATACAACCGATTATCGAGTAGATGTCGTGCCGGAAACGGCAGTATGTCTAAATTAGCTAGTAACGGTCGGTCAGGATTTCGAATAATCTCATTTTTTTCGCTACGAAATGTTATTCCCGAGACAGTACGTAAATCAGATGCGGTGACTAGTTCAGCGATAGTCAATTCTGCTTCTCCGCGGAGAAGAATATCAACGTGGGGAAAATCGTTCAATACTCGCTCGTCGTAAAAGCTGAAATATTCACTGCGAGCAACAGTGATTATCTCCGGATCAACGGACTTAGCGATCGTTGCGGATTGTAAATCGGTTACCATTGTCGGCGTCGTTGCATTAATCACCAGCATCTGCGGTTGGAATTGATGGAGATGAGCCCGAAAAATATCCCAATCGCTACCGGTAACCGGATAATCTTGAATCTGACAGATAACCCCCTGCTGTTCGAGTATCGCCGCTAAATAAGCGAGTTCAATCGGTGGAAAGATAACCGCAACGGTCTGGTCTTCAACTTTTGACTGACAACGATCATCCCGACGGTATAAGCCGGATGGCGGATTGATGAGTAATGCTCGTTCAATTTTCATATATGTAACCACGTACGCCCATTAACAACACTACGTAATTAAAATTATCTATTTCATACGTTTATATTTTCGTGTTTGCGGGGTTGTTATGTATAATGTATCCATAATAAATTATATGATTAATTATTAACTCTGGCAAATTCAGGGAGGAGGGATTGATTTTGTCTGCCCAAGAACGAGGTTGGTTAACAGGATTATTTATCATTGTAATGCTAACGGTATTTTCAATCTCGTTCTATGCGATTCGCACCAGTACTGATGAATGGTGGCACCTTCGAACCGGTGAGTATATCGTTGAACATCGAGCATTACCACAAAATGATATTTTCGCATATACTTCATTGGATTTACCGTGGGTTAATCACGAATGGCTTGCACAGGTTATCTTCTTTCTGGTCTATGATACGATTGGAATTAAAGGATTTATCTTTTTTAAATCAATAATTATTGTTGCTACTTTTGCGATATTATTCTTCGTTGTTCGCAACCGTGCAAAAAATCCGTATATCGCTTTACTGGTTACCTTGATAGCAGCGTTGGCTTCTCGACATACGCTTTATCCCCGGCCGCCGATTTTTAGCTATCTGCTGATGGCCAGCTATTTATTTCTCCTCTATTCAATAACCGATAAACCTGATAAAAAAATCGCTATACGCTACCTAGCATTATTTCCTATCTTAATGATATTCTGGGTTAACTTGCACGGCGGCGCAATTCTGGGAATTATCTTGGTCGGCAGTTTTCTGGTCGGTAATCTTATTGCAAAGTTGAACAGTAAAATATTACGGCAACCGCTACCAACCGAGCAAACAAAAATACTAGCGATTATCCTTCTCCTCGTCCTTCTCGCTTCGCTAATTAATCCATATGGATATAAAGTATTTAAGTTAACGATTGACGTTATGAAAGATAAAACGCTGGTCGAGAGTATCGGCGAACTTAAATCCCCGGATTTCCATTATACCCATTTTTATGAACTCCTGATTCTCCTCCTGATTATCTCGTTCGCTTGGTCATTAACCGCAGTCACTCCAACAGATTTAATCTTGGTTATTTTCTTTTTACATCAATCATTAAATCATGTTCGACATTTGCCGTTATTTGGGATTATCGCTGCCCCGATTGTCGGCAAACATTTTGCGTTAACCTGGCAGAATCTCTGGACAATGAGCAAAGGTACTCTATCCGATGCTAAAAATCGGAACGAGGGAACCGCATCCTTATCAGTTGAGGAACCGAGTGATATTATGGCAGAACTTGCTCCTGCTAGTAAACCACATAAATTTGAATGGAATAAAATCATCGCGAGTGTTCTAATAATTCTGGTTTTTAGTTACGTCCTTTTTATTGAAGGGCAAATTAAGTTGAACTTCGAAACCATTCAAGGGCCGGGATTCAGGATTCGAGACTATCCAGTTTACGCAGCTGATTTTATTCTCGCTAATGATTTTACCGGAAATATGTTCAATGAGATAAATTCTTCTGGATACCTGATGTGGCGGTTATACCCAAAACATCTGGTGTTTACCGATAATCGATTTGATATTTTCGGCAGTAAATTCTTAAAAGATTTCTATACCGTTACCGAAGTCTGGGATGGCTGGCAACAGGTGTTAGAGAAATACAACATAAATTATTTTATCATTAGCAAAGATAGTTTGCTCGACAGAACGTTAGCGAAAACCGCTGGCTGGGTGAAAGTTTATTACGATGATGGATATGTTATCTACGTAAAGGATATACCATCAAATGCTGAGCTCATTACAAGATGTCAGAATACCTTTAGATTTTGGCAACATAAATCCTAAATATACAAATGCAACTCTCAACACATAAATTTATATTGAGCATTTGGGGTATTACATTCGCGGATATGTTTCTACTTCCTCAGATAGTATCTTGAGTTCTATTCCTGCTTGTTTGAAAAACTTAACGGTATCCTGGTCAGCATGATATCTTTTCTCACAGACTACCCGTTTAATTCCAGCATTGATTATTGCTTTCGCGCAATCGAGACACGGGGTCATCCGGCAATAGATGGTCGCCCCGTCGATAGCAATACCGTATCGTGCCGCTTGAACTATGGCGTTCATTTCCGCATGCGTGGTTCGAACACAATGCTCGGATTTCGTTCCATCTGCGCGATATACCGTTTTAAATAAATGCCCGATTTCATCGCAATGCGGTAATCCGACTGGCGCACCGACATAACCGGTACAGAGGATTCGTTTATCTTTCACAATCACCGCACCCGACCGACCACGGTCGCAGGTCGCTCGTTTTCCCACTTCTCGTGAAATATTGATAAAATATTCATCCCAATCCGGCCGAACATGTTTCTCCTGTTTCTGCGCCATATTTATCTTCTTCTTTGCCATAACATTTCTAGCCGCAGCTAGACACAGATCAATCTTACTTTTGCGACTGATCTGCGTTTATTTGCGGCTTATCTCTCTTCATATTATTAATCTTTTCCAATAGGGTATCAATTTGTCTATACAACTCCTCTAGCGTAGAATCATTGATTACGGTGAATTCTGCCATTTCTGCGGTAGCTTGCAACTGCTGACGATTCGGGTCGGGACTTTCAGATTCAGCTTTTTCCTGTGCCAGGAATTGAGCGAAGGTTTGCACATCTCCCGGTCGTGCTCTTGCTTGAATTCGGTTGAATCTAAGTTGTACCGGCGCATCTATTCGGATAAGCACGAAATCTTCACGAGTTCGCAATGCTTTCACTTCTTCAGGATTACGAATAGAATCTACCACATAATTTTTCCCAGGAACCAGCCGGCTTAATACCCGTTCGGCAAGTATCGCGGGGCCGAATTTAGCGCGTAGCTCATTGCCGATTTCCGTTAGTAATTCCCGGGTTTCCGGCATACCTCGAGATTTAAGCTCTGCGCGAATCTCATCGGATAACGAACAATATTCAAATCCTTTTTGAACCAAATATTCCGCGCAAACGCCTTTTCCTGAACCGATTGTTCCGACTAACCCGATTATCATAAAGATATACGATAGATATACAAAACCATTTTATTTAAAAATGCAAATTTCGGAGATGAATCACGGCGATTATTTCCATAATATTTGTTTGATTATCTTACTATGATAAGCTTACTTATCTCAATAGCGTGAATCGTCGTTACTCACTAATTTTTTTCCCAAGTTCATACGCTTCCGCAATTCGGTCTTTTTCCTTAAGGATTTCGCCTTTTCGGGTAACCCCACCTACAATAAGTTTTGCGATTAGTTCTATCTGAAGATAATCGAAACATTTCTCGAAAAAGGTTTCTACTAGCGATGCAGTAGCAGGATTATCTTCTTCAAACGGAACCGCAATAATCGCTTGTTTCCTTACAATCTTCTTTCTATTTTCAGGGCAGTTGAAATACACGAACCGGTCGATAAACATTTTCATCAATGCAGTCGGTCCATACCAATATACCGGCGTACCGAAAATAATAATATCGCTATCAATAATTTTTGAATATATCGCGTTCATATCATCCTGTTTACTACACGGATTCCCTTTCCAGCAAACGTGGCATCCATCGCATTCTCGGATATCCAAATCAGCGAGATAAACCGTATCGGTTTTCGCTGCTTGACTCTTTGCGCCTTCGATGATTTTGGAAACTAAAATATCGGTGTTCCCGTTCTTTCGTGGACTACCCACGATACCTAATATTTTTTTCATTCGATAACTCCGGTGTATTTGGAATAGATATTTCGTGCAAAATATAGTAGCGTAGGCTATCAACCTACGTCAATACCAGATATCAAACTAATATCCTGACTAACAGTCGGCGGGAGTTTATAGTATAATGTAGTATTAAATTTTTCAAAAGCAATGGGATTTTTTTGCTATCGATTATGGCGCAACCAGCTAATTTAACCACAAAATATGACCCGAAATCTACCGAAGCTAAATGGTATCAATTCTGGGTTGATAAAGGATATTTCCATGCGGATGAACATTCCGATAAACCACCGTATGTGATTGTCATTCCGCCACCGAATATTACCGGAATCCTGCATATCGGTCATGCATTTAATAATACCTTACAAGATGTACTGATTCGCTGGAAACGCATGCAAGGATTTAATACCCTCTGGTTGCCAGGAACTGACCATGCGAGTATCGCGACGCATAATGTTATCGAACGCAAGTTGAAAGAACAAGGGAAATCGAGACAAGATATCGGTCGGGAAGAATTCCTAAAACTCGCCTGGGAATGGAAAGAACAATATGGCGGAACGATAATCAATCAGCTGAAAAAACTCGGCTGTTCTTGCGATTGGTCGCGTACTCGGTTCACGATGGATGAAGGGTTATCCCGTGCAGTTCGAGAAGTGTTCGTCCGTCTTTATGAAGAAGGATTAATCTATCGTGGAAATTATATTATCAACTGGTGTCCGCGATGTCATACCGCGTTATCCGATGATGAAGTTGAACATAAAGAAACGAAAGGATATTTGTATTATATTAAATATCCGGTACATGGCACGAATCGGTTTATTACCGTAGCAACGACTCGACCAGAAACAATGCTCGGTGATACCGCAGTTGCGGTTCATCCGAACGACGAACGGTATCAGGATTTAATTGGAAAAACTGCAATTCTCCCCTTATTAAAACGACCGATACCAATTATTGCGGATGATTATGTTGACCCGAAATTCGGTACTGGCGCATTAAAAATCACACCTGCCCATGACCCGAACGATTTCCAGGTGGGATTGAAACATCGTCTGCTCCAAATCAATGTGTTTACTACCACCGGAATGATTAACGACAACGGAGTACAATATGCTGGGCTAGACCGATATGCGGCTCGGAAAAAAGTGGTTGAAGATTTGAAAGCTGAAGGACTGTTAGAGAAAACAGAAGATTATCTCCATCAAGTCGGACATTGTTATCGCTGTCATACGACTATCGAACCATATCTTTCGTTGCAATGGTTCGTCAAAATGCGACCGCTAGCAGAACCGGCTATTGCTGCAGTTAAACAAGGAAGAATCAGGTTTTATCCGGAGAGCTGGACGACAACCTACTACCACTGGATGGAAAATGTTCGGGATTGGTGTATTTCCCGTCAGTTATGGTGGGGTCATCGGATACCGGTCTGGTATTGTGATACCTGCGGGAACGAAACGGTTACCCGAACTGACCCGACTGTCTGCGTCCATTGCGGAAGTGGACTGATTACGCAAGACCCAGATATTCTCGACACCTGGTTCTCATCCGCGCTCTGGCCATTTTCTACCCTCGGCTGGCCGGAAGAAACGAAAGATTTAAAAGTATTCTATCCCACATCAGTTCTGGTTACCGCGTATGATATTATTTTCTTCTGGGTTGCGCGTATGATCATTATGGGATTGAAGTTTCGCAACGATGTTCCATTTCGAGATGTTTATATCCATGCATTAGTCCGAGACGCTACCGGAAGAAAAATGAGCAAATCGCTCGGAAACGCTATTGACCCACTCGAAGTCATGGAACAGCAGGGAACCGATGCGGTTCGGTTTACGCTCTGCGCATTAGCGGCACAAGGCCGGAATATTAATCTTTCTGAAGAACGAATTGAAGGATACCGGAATTTTGCGAATAAGATTTGGAACGCATCCCGCTTGGTTCTCATGAATCTAGACGAGAAATCCGAAATCCGAAATACGAAATCCGAAATGGATAAGCTATCGTTAGCTGACCGATGGATACGCAGTCGGTTGAATACCACGGCAAAAAAGGTTGATGAAGGGTTAACCGACTATGAATTCGATAAAGCTGCGCATGCACTGTATCAATTCATCTGGCATGAATATTGTGATTGGTATCTAGAGTTGATTAAACCGCGGTTGCGCGGAACGAATGAAGAAAAAAACACCGCGTTATCGGTAGCTATCTATGTTTTCGATAATACTTTACGTTTATTGCATCCGTTCATGCCATTCATTACAGAAGAAATATGGCAGCAGCTTCCGATAAAGAAAGAAACTGAAAGTATCATGATTGCTGACTGGTGTAGATATGACATGAATTTAGTTGATGCCGCTGCAGAAACTCATATGGATATCCTGATGCGCGTTGTCGTGAGTATTCGCAATATTCGAAGTGAAATGAATATTCCGCCAGCGATGAAATCAGAAGTATTAATTCAATCGAACAATGCAGCGAAACGCAATTTATTACATCAGTATGCTCACTACATAAAGACATTGGTTCCTATATCCGAACTACAGATTACTGAACAGGTATCGTTACCTAAAACGGTTTCAACGGCTATTGTTGATGATATAGATGTCTATATTCCGATGCCAACAGAACTGATAGAAACTGAACGGAAACGGCTGCAAACCGAAATTGACAAGCTGAAAAAAGAGATAGCCTTTGTTGAAAACAAATTAAAAAATGAATCGTTTATCCACCGAGCACCAGCAGCAGTAGTCCAAAAAGAAAAAGATAAATTCACCCAGTTAACTAATGAACTCGGAAAACTGCAGGAGAAACTATCCCTATTCTCGAAAAGATGATATCTTCTGAGCGAAGCTGTTATTTTAACTCTTTAATCATATCGCACCCGAGATAAATGAGCATACCGATTAGAAAAAGAGCGGAAATCGCAGGGGTATCCCATTATCGTTAACGAGAAATTCGCCGTTATTATTTTGAACCAGTTCATCTAACTGAAACAATAATGCAGTAATCCTATTGTTTGCCATAAGTTGTCTGACGATAGATTCTTCAGAAGTCCAGCAAACCACTTCTCGTCCTTGAATGGTTGATGGGAGTTTAATGCGTTTAACTCCGAATATTTTGGGGAAAAACCAATGTTAAGAGAAGAAATCCCATTTATGTTTTTTACTGGGTTTGACAAACAAGTATAATCCCAAATTTAATAGTCGCGTATGCGGAAATTTTAATTCCGCATAATCATTTTCATCCTTACCGTTATCAAATTTAACCGACTAGAATAAAAAGTTTATGTCTTTTTCCGGAGTCGTTTTATTTCAGTGTTTGTAGAGAAATAATCTGTTCTTGTACTTTTTTCCGAAACTCTAGCGGTTTAGCTATTAATGCGAACGATTCTTTGGTTCCACCGGTTCCGCTAACAATAATTGTGCCGTAGTTAAGAATCCTGCCAAGAATACTCTGGTCAACGCCAATTCCTTCGATTTTAGATATCAATAGCTCAAACGAGTTCCGGCTGATAAATCCGACTTTAATCAACACCCGGCTAGTAGTTACCCCGAATTCGGATGATATATATTTCAACCACGCTGGAATAAACAAAATTACCGAAAGAAAAATTAAAACGCTAGCAATGATATAATAGAATCTGCGTATATCCTCAACTATTGGATAAAACATACCTAATAAATATACAAGAATCGCGAGTATCAATAAAATGATTGATTTTGTATAGATAATCCAATGCAGTTTAGTGCGAAATACCACGTGCTCACCTGCAACCAGATTTCTATCAATATAGCCCATATAAAACCCTTTCATTCAAATACATACAACTTAACATCAAAGGAACTAATTCTGCAAGAGGTAAACCTAATTTCAAATATGATATCCTACCGAACCATTATCTTGTTCAAATCAGATACGCAATGTTAAAATTTTTATATCGTATCAGCATGTTTTCTGTTGTTTGCTAATTGTTGAAGAAATTGTAGGTTATGATGGAACTGAATACTATTGTCATCCGTAACTATCAACCAATCGATCGCGAGTCGGTTCGCAGAATCAGTTGTATGACTGCGTTTCTGGAGGAACCGCATAATCTATTTATTGATAATGAAGATATTCTTGCCGACATCTTAACCCGTTATTTTACTGATTATGAACCGGAATCGTGTTTTGTCGCCATGGACAACCCGCGAGTTGTCGGATATCTTATTGGGTCAACAGACATCCGGAAAGTACGCATTGGGTATCTAAAAAGGATTCTCCCGAACGTTATCGTTCGTGGAATAAAAACCGGAACAATTTTTCACGGGAATACTGTCCGCTTACTATGGCATATCTTCCTTAGCTTAATGAAAGGCGAATTTCGTATTCCCGATTATTCTAAAGAATATCCGGCTACGTTGCATATCAATTTGGATAAACAATATCGGGGACGCAATATCGGTAGTAAACTACTTGGATATTACATAACGTATTTAAAATCAAACAATATTCCTGGAGTTCATTTTGGAACCGTTTCAGAATCAGCGAAACTTTTTTTTCAGAAAATGGGATTTGAATTATTATATTCAACTAAATTGACTTGTTTACACTATCATTTCGGCTACGATTTACCCTATTATATTTTTGGTAAAAAGTTATAATGAACACTGAGGTGCCGCGATGAAAACCTAAATATTGATTATTACACTGTTTTAAAACAAATGGAATTATGGTCAATCTACGATTTTCTTTGAGTCCTCTTAGCTTAGTGTTATTTTGCATAACCTTCATTACAAGATTATGCGCTCAGACGAATTTGACGCTTTCCCACTCCGACCGAATCCTAATTCTTGCTCCGCATCCGGATGATGAAGTACTTGGGTGTGCTGGAATAATCCAAGCTGCAGTAAAATTACGGGTTCCCGTCCGCGTTGTCTTTTTAACCTATGGCGATAACAATGAATGGTCATTTTTCGTCTATCGAAAACATCCGGTATTGTTACCGAAAGCGGTTAAACAAATGGGATTAATTCGACATGAGGAAGCAATTCAAGCGGATGCAATGCTAGGTATCCCCGCGAATCAGATAACTTTTTTAGGATATCCCGATTTTCGAACCCTGCGTATCTGGTTATCCCATTGGAACAAAAGTCCAGTTGCGGAAAGTATGTTTACCCGAGTTACCGCCGTACCGTATCCGAACGCATTTCGTCCGGGAGCACTCTATAAAGGAGATGAGATACTCAAAGATATCACCGCCATTCTTCGTGAATATAAACCGACTAAGATATTCCTTTCGCATCCAGCTGATTTTAATCCAGACCATCAAGCATTATATCTATTCACGCAAATTGCGTTATGGAATTTACACGACGAAATCCAGCCGTCACTTTATCCTTATCTAATTCATTATAAGAATTGGCCTAAACCAAGAAAATACATACCGAACCAACCGCTGGTTATGCCATACGTATTGCAGCAGGAGATCGTCTGGCATCAATATCATTTGCAACCTGACGAGATATTCCACAAACTTGCTGCATTAAACAAACATAAAACACAATATGAATCTCATCGCTCACTTTTGATTTCGTTTGTTCGGAATAATGAAGTATTTGGTGATTTTCCGACGCTGTTTTTAAACCCAAATTCAGTTCCGACTATGGTTTCCAAGGGCAACTCTCAACCATTAGATATACCCGAACAGCTTACTGAAATTGAGCAGTTAGATTATATTGGTGTTGAACAGCGGCTAATCCATATCGATACGCAAAATAATCTTGTGTTAACAATTAAACTTTCTCGTTCTATCGGGAAAACGGTTAGCGTATCCGTATATGTTTTTGGATATCGACACGACCGAAATTTCGCTTCGATGCCGAAACTGCATATTAATTTTGGGTTATTACGGCATCAAATTTTCGACCAAAATACTTTACTACCTCTTAATATAGTTAAAATCAACCGAACTCCGCAGGAAATTACAATGTATATTCCGTTACATATACTTGGCGATCCCCAGCAAATATTAACCAGTGCTAGGACTTATTTAACAGAAGTACCATTAGACTGGGCAGCTTGGAGAATTATTAAAATTAAATAGTCAAATGAATTTAACGAAAGGGAGATAATGATGAAATTGGGTAATAAAATCAAGATCCCTGCTTGTTTATTTATCTTATTGAGTTTTTCTTTATCCTTAAGTAAAGATACTAATTTTGCTCAGAAAGCAATGTATCCACCACCGTTGAGTTTCGATAGTATCATTGATTATCGTTTATACGAAGCCTTATTAAAAGGAATCAATACGCGTGTAATCTGGGCAGGAAATAATCAGAATAAATATATTGCATTGACGTTTGATGATGGTCCGAATCCGAAATATACACCCAAGGTGTTGAAAATATTAGAACAGGAACAAGTACGGGCAACATTTTTTTTAATCGGGCACCATGCGGAGCAGCAACCAGAATTAGTTAAACAAATCCATCTCGCTGGACATGAAATTGGTAATCATACTTATTCCCATGTTATGTTAACCAAAGTACCGTCTATAAAAATCAAACAAGAACTTGAGCGAACGCGGGATATTGTTCAGAAATTAACTGGAACAAATACGGTTTTGTTTCGTCCGCCATGGGGGGTATTCAATGGCCGGTCATTAGCAGAACTTGCGTTACGGAAATTCGATGTAGTACTCTGGTCGGTCGATTCTCGGGATTGGTCGAGACCAGGAATCGCTGCCATTAAAAAGAATATTTTAAACTCAGTTCGAAACGGTTCTATCATCCTCTGTCATGATGACCATGATCAAATAGTAACAGCGCTACCGGAGATAATTCATGAACTTAAATCGCACGGCTATAAATTCGTTACGGTATCGGAAATGATGAGCAGTTCCTTATAATCTAATCCACTCCTAACACCATGACGTTTTCGCATGTCAACATTGTTAAACCAATACTGGTTATTGGTGGCGGTCCGGCAGGGATGCTCGCCGCTGGAACCGCAGCGAAATTCGGCGCTAAAGTTATTCTGCTAGAAAGAAATAGCCGATTGGGTCTGAAACTCGGATTAACCGGACACGGACGGTGTAACTTGACCAGGGATGAACGAGCTATGAGCTCGTTCATCCTTGGATACGGAAAAACTGGGAAATTCTTATATTCTGCAATCACTGCTTTTTCGAACTGGGATACCATCCGGTTCTTTGAATCGCTTGGAGTTAAGACGAAGACCGAGCCTGATGGCCGGGTATTCCCGAAATCGGATAACGCCGCGGAGGTTGTTCAAGCATTACATCGCTATCTGATTGAAAATCATGTGCAGATTGTATATAACTCTCGAGTAACCAAAGTTATAAAACAATCGAATAAGGTTATTGGCGTTACAACGGTTGATCATCGTTTTTATCCAGCATCAGCAGTAATTCTATGTACAGGCGGGAAATCATATACAGCAACCGGGTCAACCGGAGATGGATTTACAATAGCACAACAACTTAACATTCAAGTTAACCCGTTGCGTCCCGCATTAGTCCCTGTAGAAACCGCTGAACCTTGGATTCAACAATTGAAAGGTATCTCGCTTAATAACATTCGATTGACTACCCAAACGAACCCTAAAAAACTGCAGGTTCAGGGAGATATCATTTTCACGCATTTTGGCCTCTCCGGTCCGATTATACTGGATAATAGCGAACTCCTCGGTTCTCTCCTACATCAGGGGTTAGTATCGCTGAATTTAGACTTATGTCCTGGTGAAACAGTATCCAGTCTAGACAATCGGTTTCGTTCGTTATTTCTCGAACATCCAAAACAGCAGATCCAGACCGCATTATCCGCTCTATTACCGCAGAGAATCATCGCAGTTATTTTAGAACGAGCAAAAGTTCCGCCCGTGAAATCGGTATCCCAAATAACGAAACCTGACCGAATCAACATAATCAAATATATCAAGCAGTTCCCAATTACGATAACGCGACTCCGTCCGCTGGAAGAAGCTATGGTTACTGCTGGTGGAATTGCTATTGAAGAAATCAATTCAAAAACGATGGAGTCGAAGCGAATTAACGGATTATATTTTGCAGGAGAAATAATTGATGTAACCGGGAAATCCGGTGGATATAATCTCCAGATGGCATTTAGTACCGGTTACCTTGCTGGGAAAAGTGCGGCTACGAAGCAGTGTTAAATCATCTCTGCCTTTTTAATTGCATCCCGAAGTTGTGCCGCGCGTTCAAAATCTTCTTCTTTTAATGCCAGTTGTAACTGCCGACGTAATTCATGGAGTTCTTTATTCAATTCGACCAGCCGATTCGCGTGCGGTGGCATTTTCCCCTGATGGTCACAGCTACCATGTAACCGACGCAAAAGCGGTTCAAGTTCTGCAGCAAACGTCGTATAACATTCCGGACAACCGAGCCGACCGAGTTCGCTGAATTTCGTGAAACTTAACTGGCATCGCGGGCAAACGAGATTTTTTTCTTTACCAATCTGACCACCGTTTTTATCTTCTGCAGCAATATAATTCAACAAACTCGCTAACGCATCTTCGATATTCAATTTAACTAATCCGGCAATTTCCATACCTTCTTTTTCCGCACAACTCTGGCAGAGATGGATTTCAGTTATCTGATTATTGACTATATTCGTTCGGTGGAATGTCGCCTGTGCTTTTTTACATATATCACACAAAATCATAATTCAAAGTTCAATATTCCATTTACATTTTAACCTTGAAAATAGTTACTTGCTAATTTTGCCTTTAATTCTTTAATCTGTTTATGCTCGTATCGGTATATTTGACATTTGGATTGTGGATTTGGCATTTATTTTGTATATACCGGCACCCCTTCCCGCTGGGTTAATCTTCTAAATGCTCTAATCAGTTTTAGTGTTAAAGGACCGGGACTACCATCACCGATAATCCGCTGGTCGATTTTAACCACGGGGACAACTTCTGCAGCGGTGCCAGTCAGAAAACATTCATCCGCATTAAATAAATCGAATCGAGTCAATATATATTCTTTCGTTTCGATGTTCATCTTGGTTGCTAATTCGATTACCGTTGCTTTTGTAATTCCATCTAACGCTCCCATATAAGCTGGCGGAGTCATTAATACTCCATCTTTAACAATAAAAATATTATCTCCGGTACATTCCGCTACATATCCCTCAGAATTCAACATCACCGCTTCCTGTACGCCAGCATGTTTTGCTTCTATTTTCGCTAAGATGTTATTTAAATAATTCAATGATTTAATGTTCGGATTCAATCCTTCCGGAATATGCCGCCGGGTTGGAACCGTGATAATCTCTAATCCTTTGGTATAATATTCTTCCGGATATAATCCGATGGTATCCACAATAATAAAAATAAATGGTTTCGGACATTTCCACGGCGCTAATCCTAAATCTCCTTCACCCCGAGTTACCACCAACCGAATATATCCATCCCGCAGTTTATTCGCGCGAATAGTCATCAACGTCGCTTCCTTCAACTGGTCATAGGAAAGCGGGATTTCGAGCATAATCGCTCGCGCTGAACGATATAACCGTTTAAGATGATCATCAAACTTGAATACGCGACCGTTATAAATCCGAATCCCTTCAAACACACCATCGCCATAGAGCAACCCATGGTCGTAAACAGATACTTTCGCTTCTTCTCTCGGCACCAATTTTCCATTTAAATATATATATTGCTGCTTCTTTGGTTTTTGTTTCTGCACTCGGAACACTTCCCCTCTCTCTAAAAATTTACTTACAATAGAATCCCAGAATTTCCGTTTTTTCGTGCTTCAGTTTTTTAGTTTCTTCTCGATAAATATAATATCATAATTTTTTCTCTTCAACAACCCGTCCTTCAACCAGACGAATTAACCGATGCGCTTGATGTGCTATCGTTTCATCATGGGTAACTAAGACAAATGTTTGTTTATTCTGTTCGTTCAAATGCCAGAGCAATTCCAGCATCTTCGCTCCGGTAGCACCGTCCAGATTCCCAGTCGGTTCATCCGCCAGAACTACTGCCGGGTCGTTAACGAGCGCTCGCGCTAACGCTACCCGCTGCTGCTCACCTCCGGAAAGTTCGCCTGGTTTATGATGTCCTCGATCCGGTAATCCGACCTGTTCTAATAGGTAAGTAGCTTTTTCTTTCGCTTGTTTCTTATTTCTTCCAGCGATTAGTTGCGGGAGCATAATATTTTCTGCAGCGGTAAATTCGGGTAGTAAATGATGAAATTGAAAGAGAAACCCGATTCGTTTATTTCGGATACTTGCAATTGCGGAATCGGATAAGGATAATACTTCTTGTCCATCCAATCGAACTTCACCAGCAGTCGGTCGGTCAAGAAATCCGAGCAGATGTAATAAGGTACTTTTCCCTGCACCGGATGGGCCAACAATCGAAATAATTTCTCCAGATTCAATTGCGAGATGTATCCCTTTCAACACCTCAATCCAGATATGACCTGACCGATACCGTTTATGCAGGTTAATTGCTTCTAGTAAAGACATAGAATTTAATGAAACAAATAAAATGTACAATTAACGATGCAACAGTAACATTTTAAATTGACCAGTGAACATTAAGCATTACTCATATCGAATCGCTTCAATCGGGTCTAACCGACCCGCTTGCCAAGCCGGATATACCGCTGCAACTAAACATATCATAATCGCACTGACCATAATCAAAATAACCGTTGCCGGTTCGATTTCGACTGGTAAGGTTGAAATATAATAAATATCCTGCGGTAATGAAATAAACTTATATTTGTCTAATGCGAGACAGGTGGTTATACCGCCGAGTGCACCGAGTATGGTTCCAATGATTCCGATAACCAGTCCTTCAAGTAAAAAGATAAACGAGATACTGCGTTGGGTTGCGCCCATCGTTTTTAGAATTGCGATATCCTTATTTTTCTCCATAACCACCATAATCAAAGTGCTGATAATATTAAATGCAGCTACAACCACAATTAGCGAAAGAATAATAAACATAACCGTTTTTTCGAGTTTTAACGCGGAGAAAAGTTCGCGATTCATCACATCCCAACTCCGGATTAGATATCGGTTGCTTAAATTTCGGGTCATTCGCGTAGCGATATTTTTCGCTTGATAGATATCGTTCACTTTAACTTCTATTCCGGTAACTTTATCTGGTGCCATATCGAAAAACTTTTGGGCTAAATCCAGCGGAATATACGCTAATCCGGAATCATATTCATACATTCCGGAATCGAATATACCACATACTTTACAGATGCTAGTTCTCGGAACCAACCCCAATGCGGTCTGAACTACTTTCGAAAAAACGATTACCTGACTCCCCAGCCCTACCCCCAAATGGAACGCTAATTCCTTCCCGATAACAATATCATTGGTTCCTAACCGCGGTAATTGCCCTTGGATAATATTTTTACCGATATCAGTTACTTGCGCTTCATATTTCGGGTCAATCCCCATCAACACAACCCCTTGCATAGTTATATCTGACTGGAGCATCCCCTGGATACTGATAAACGGTGCCGCAGAAACCACTCCAGGTTCTTTTCTAACCTGCGCGAGCACCTCTCGATATTGCGGTAATTCGGTTTCATCAGCGGACATAATGACGATATGCGATTTCGTGCCGAGAATTTTAGTCCGTAAATCACGGTCGAATCCGTTCATTACCGCAATAACGATGATTAACGCCATCACGCCAAGAGTTACCCCAGCAACGGAAATAAGCGTGATAATCGAAATAAACGTTTGTTTTCGTTTCGCTTTAAGATAACGGAGACTGATAAACCATTCGTAGCGCATAGATACCAACAGGTTCTCCAAGTTAATATTAAATTTAAAATAAAGTTAATTGTAGCACGATAAGAGAAATAACCACAAATTGATGCATTGTGATATAACAGAAAAATCAGGTTTACCATCAGTGAACCTGATTATGATAAAATGTTCTCTATTGATTTATTTAGGATTATAGAGCAAACTATCCAATGGAGAACTTGCTCTGAAATAGGTATCTGAATAGGTATTAGCTAGAAATAACCAGCGGTCGTTTTTGCGGGATACCAGCGCGACGTGGATATTGTTGCGAAGTATGTACCGATTTCTTAATCAGAACCAGATATCGTTGTCTATCCGAATTCGGAATATCTATTGGAATTAGTTGTTCAATCATCCCGCCACATAATGAGATAGCTATTCTCGATTTAGCTATCTGTTCATCTGCATCGCTACCCAGCATGGCAAGATAAGTTCCTTGTAATTGAACAAAGGGCAACGCTAATTCAACGGCGACCGGTAATTGCGCTAATGCACGAGTTACGACTACCTTATATTGTTCCCGATACTGAGTGAGTCGCGCGAGTTTTTCCGCTCGGTCGCAGAGGATATCCGTTTGCGCTAATTCAAGTGTATTAACCGCTTCATCAAGAAACCGACACTTCTTTTGAATTGATTCAATCAAGGTTAGTCGTATTTGTGGAATAACAATTTTTAATGGGATTCCTGGAAATCCAGCTCCAGCACCGATATCAAGTAGAGTAATTGAATCTTCAATAATCCCACTTTGCAGACAGGTTAATGAGTCCAGAAAATGCCGTTGAATTACGGTTTCCGCAGCCGCATCAGCGACCAGATTAACCTGCTGATTCCATTCTTGTAATAGTTCGAGATATTTTCGGAATTGGTCAATCTGTTTAGCGGATAAGGTAAACCCAAGTTTTTCTGATACCCAACTTTGGAATGATTCCAATTGATTCTCCATCGTATCAATAATTGTACCATTATTAATTTCCTATCCGCAAACTACATCGTTTTCCATTTTAAACTGATAATTGAAAATTTTACATTGAATATTTTGACTTGATATGCTATTATCCTTACTAATTCTACAATTCAGAAAGGTGGTTTTTCTATGCAATGTCGAAATCATATTGACCGGGAAGCGGTGGCAATGTGTATCAGTTGCCAGAATTTTTTCTGTACAGAGTGTAAAACCGTAATCGATGGAAAAAATTATTGTTTACCCTGCGCAGAAAAAATCCAAGCTGCTTCTGCAATATCTGCACCAGCAGAATCTTCTCCATCAACTAGTGAACCGCCCTTTGCGACCCCGCCGCAGACTCCGGTTATACCGTCACCTGTATCGCAATCAACCGCACCGACTTCAGCACCGACCGATAAAAAGAAATCCGGTTGTTTGAAATGGGCTATTATTGGCATCATATTATTTCTCGTTTTCACGGCTTTAGCGATTGGCGCACTTTATTTCGCGTGGAAATATTTCGTGCCGAAACTCAAACCGGCAGTTGAACAGCAAATCGCAAAATCGGACTCGGAATCATCTCTCGGTGAAGATACAACGGCAGATGAAACACTTGAAGAGAGTACATCCGGTGAAGGAGAATCCGCAACGGAACCAGCAGAAGCTGAAAAACCGCAACCGGCAGAATCACCTGATATATCACAAACCGAACCGAGTTCCGCTGAACCAAATTCAACCCCGCCTGCTTCTGAACTACCGGCTTCGCAGGAACCAGTCAATCGTCCTTCAGGAATCATCCCGCCACCGAAACCGGTTCAGCCGATTGAATATACGAAATTAGAACCATTTCTCCCGAAACCAATTTCCGGCTGGCGAATTAGCCGAACTAATTCCGGAAATTTCGAACAGGAAAATTATCTCTATACCCGCGCAGAACGAGAATACCTTAATCCACGTGAGAGAAGTAAAATTATCATCACCATTTCTGATTATGGCCGGAATCCGCGAATGTATCGGAAATTCCATCGTCCGTCACTCTATTCGAATGCAGATGGATATTTGAAATTGGTGCCCCTACCAACCTTTGGATACCCAGCGATAGAAAAAATGGAATACGCTACGCGAACTGCAGAATTAGCGATTGAGGTTGACCGACGGTATGTCGTTGAAATCAAAGGTGAGAATATCTCTGATACTACAGTTTTATATGGATATGCCAATCAGATAGATTTAACCAATCTAGCGCAATTGCGCTAAAAAATTGTTAGGAAAGGATATGATAACAATATGAACGTTTCCCCTCAACCACAATTCAGTTCTCCAGTTCAATCGGATAAAGCGAGTTCGGAAGCAACCACCGCTTTAGTCCTGGGTATACTAAGTATCGCTTGCTGCACTCCATTAGGAATTGCGGCGTGGATTATCGGTTCCGGTGAATTAAAGCGAATTCAAGCCGGATTATCTTCTCCTGCAGGTAAAGGGTTTGCGCTCGCGGGAATGATTATGGGAATTATCGGCACAATATTTCTTATTATTAGCGTTATTATAGGATTCTTATACCTGGTATTTTTCGGGGGAATGGCATTATTTAGTGGCGGAACCTGAGGTACATAGTTCAACTCAGGGTTCTGGAAGAACTCACTATACAATGGGCTTTTAAATAATAAATAATAAATGATTATTTTACGGAAAGGAGATTCATCTGTGTTTTGTCCATCATGTGGAACTCAGGTTGATAGTAGCGCGCAGTTCTGCCCGAATTGCGGAACCAAAGTCGAGCCGCCGACTAGCCAACCAACCGCTTCACCGCCTCCACAAGCTGCTCCGGCACCGGCACCGAAACGTGACCCAACGATAGCGATGTTACTCGAACTACTCCCGGCATTATTCGGTTTCCTCGGTATCGGCTGGATTTATATCGGCGAAACCAATAAAGGCATCATGTTTCTCGTTGGATATATTCTTATTGTGATAGTAGAATGTATTCTATTATTTATGTTCTCGATATGCACCTGTGGATTAGGGTCATTCGCGTATCTCATTATTCCAGTCCAAAATATTATCTGCGGAGTTATCTCCGGTAAGATGGTGATGGACCAAGCAAAAAAACAAGGTTAATACCTAATTTACCATAAGTCAATATCTTTTGTGGATATCAACCTTCGCTGAATCAGGTGATGCTGGGTAAAACCCCAAGATTTTGTATCCACTATATAGTCTCGAGCTCAAGCCTGGGGCTATTCATCTCGTATCGTTGCAGTGAGAAATACATTCTGGCAACAAACTGAACGAATCTTACGTCCATTAATTCCGTGGTTACCGCTGCTTATCTCGATTGTATTAACTATCCTTGCGGTAATTATCCTTAGCGCTCCACTTTTTGCTGTGTTCAATCTTTCCTTTATATCACAACCGCTCTATGCGCTTGGTAGGCTTTGCTGTCATCAATTACCAGAACGTAGTTTTTCCTTTTTCGGCCACCCTTGGGGATTATGCGCGAGATGTAGCGGGTTTTATCTTGCGTTCTGGTTAGTAGCGATATCGTTTCCGCTTTGGCGAACCTGGCTCAACAACTTCCCGCTACGTTATTTTCTCATTTTACTTATCCCGTTTAGTTTCGACTGCCTGCTGCAATTTCTCGGGTGGTATCCCGGCAACAACTGGGTGCGGGTAACTACTGGCGGTTTAGCTGGTTTCGGTACTGGATTAACGCTTTTAAGCTGTTTTATTAACCAACAGGTAAGAAAATGAAAGGTTGTGTATATCTATCTATGTGATAAAGTATCAATAATTCGATACGCCCAGAATGAAATGATAAAAATGATAAACAGCGGAATCAATCGTCGTTTAGTTTTTTCGGAAAGTACTATCGTAACCGTTTTTTGATTGAATAATTCTACTATTGCACGAAGCCATAAGCCAATACCAATTAAGAAAACCAGCGGACCAAACGGATGGTATTGAAATGAAGTTAGGAACTGTCCTTTAGCGAACGCACTTAATGACCGGGTTAACCCGCAACCCGCACAGGGTAATCCGGTTAAATAACGGAAATAACATAAGACTATTCCTTGGTCATTCGGATGCCAGAAATATGCTACTACCATCACCACGGTCAATATGGCGAATATCGTCCAACTTTGAGTTCGGTCATTAACAGGTTGAACTTGGATTAACCTCATTACCCTATTAAGTAAATCGGGGAATAGCCCGAATATGTTTGAGAACTATTCCCCTCGCAAACTATATCCTTTTACTTTACCCTATTTCTTATATAACGGTTGCCCGTTCGCATCGACCATTTTCATGGTTGCAATCTGGACTATATCATAAATCCACCAGATTAACCCGCCGATACCGCAGGTACAAATCGTTACTGCGATTTTTGCTATACCGAGTCCAATATATCCTAAATAAAATCGGTCTACACCCCAGCCACCTAATAATATCGAAAGTATCAATGCAACTAACCAATCTTTTTGTCCGGGAGCCGGACCCGATGATGCTGGAGCTGAAGATGGCGGCGTTTCTCCACTCATTTGGTTATTCACCTCCTTCACCCCGAACGTAATCGTGGGATTTACGATTTTGTTTTTTTCACTTAACTTGTATCATATAATTCTGAAATATGTCAACTTATTTATGCGAAAAAGAATTAAAATATTTTGCGGTAGTGACTTGATTTACAAACTTGATTACAATTTAGTATCGTCAATTCAAACTCGATTATTCTATTCGCGAACAATAACACTGCTTGATATAGATAAGAAACACATCTACTTTAGATAGATGAAATATTTGCAAAATTGAACCTGATAGTGCTATACTCATACTATATTTTTTGAGATAGGAAAGCGAAAATGGACTTACCGAAATTAATTTCAAGTTTGGTTATTTTGCTTTTTGGTTTTGTTACTTTAAATGTTGGACAAACTACTTCGCAACCGGTACTCCCGAAAATTGCGGTACTCGATTTTGAAGCTATCGGCGGAAGTATCGATACTACTCTCGGTCGAGGAGTAGCTGAAATTCTACTATCGGCATTAACGAAATCGGAAAAATATCAGGTGGTTGAACGCCAGCAATTAGCTAAAGTATTAAAAGAGCAGAAACTGCAGATGACTGATTTAATTGACCCGAAAAGCGCGGTTGAAATCGGGAAAATCCTCGGGGTTGAAACCATTGTTGCCGGGTCGATTGTTAAAATGGGCAGAACCTATACGATAACCCCACGGTTTATTGAGGTTAAAACCGCGACGGTTAAAAAGAGCGAAAATCTGACTTG